>JADLDX010000265.1 GCA_020846515.1 Pirellulaceae bacterium | reverse complement strand
GTTGGGCCGCGAAACTTGTCTTCGGCCGTTAGGCCGCCCGTAGGTGCAATCTGCGCCGCGGCCGCAACCACTCCTATTCTAACCTACCAACTATAGACTAAAGCTAGAGCATTCATAGAAAAGTTTAGCCTAAGGTTTTAGTTGAACTTGGCTCCCGCAACTGGTAGGTTGGCTACAGGTGCGGCTATGTTCATTCATTTTTTGCTTTAGGAGCAAACATGATTCTTCTATCTAATGGAAAGCGAGCGCGTTACCGTGTTCGCGCGTTCACTCTGGTGGAACTGTTGGTGGTGATCGCCATCATCGGTATCCTGGTAGGCCTGTTGCTGCCCGCCGTACAATCGGCGCGGGAAGCTGCACGGCGCATGCAGTGCTCGAATAATCTCAAGCAGTTGGCATTGTCGTTGCACAATTACGAAAGTGCGTACAAGAAGTATCCAGCGTCGGGTCGTGGCTATGGTATGCCCACCAACGCACCACGCAACAACATGATCATGAACTCCAATGGTCTGGTGTCGCTGCTACCTTTCATGGAGCAGACCAACATTTACAACCAGTTCAATCATCGCGAAGCCTACTCGATTCACAAGAACCCTTCTCCTGGCAGCAACACGGGTGTGCTGATGGGCGATCCACGTACCAATGGCAACGCGCTGTTGGCACAAACCGACCTGCCTATGTTCCTGTGTCCTTCGGACAACAATCCAGCCAAGGGTCGTTTGCGAGGCGAGCCACACTATGGTCCCGGTAACCCTTATGAAGGTTCGGCGACCAACTACGACTTCATCGTTCACCGTGACGACTTCAGCAATCAAGACAACTGGATTTCGGGTGGTGGTAGTGGTGTGAACCGACGTATGTTCGGCCAACAAAGCGACACAACGACCGGTATGATTACCGACGGTATGTCCAATACCTTCGCCTTTGGCGAGACCACCAAGTACCACGTCAACGGTGCTGCCTTTGCTTGGGCTTATCGTGGTTGGGTTATGGTCGGTGTTGACCCGTATGGTGCTAACATTGGTGCAACCAGCGGTGGCATCAACGTTTGGCATCAACCTTGGATCCACCCGACCTGGCAAAGTCCTCCGTTTGTACCAATTCCAGGACGAGCCCGTTCGTGGTGGTGTGCAGCGGCCAGCTTGCATACCGGTGGCTGCCACTTCGCAATGGGTGACGGTTCTGTGAATTTCTTCAGCCAAACTGCGGACATGGCCCCCAACGGCGTTGTCCACAATTTGACTCGCATGAGCGATGGCCAAGTAGTAACTTTGCCTAACTAATCGAACTGCAGAAAATGCCCAATGCCGTTGTCCAAATACCATTTTGGTCAACGGCTTAGGCAATGGTGGAACGAAACACGGGCCGCGACGCTCGTGGAGGTTGTAGTTCGTTGGTTTTGACAGGGATATGCTGAGATGAGGCGTTTGAGTTTGATTGCGTTGTGCCTGGCACAACTGTTTCTATACGCGGGTTGTGGTAGTGGAGTAAAAGTTGTCCCTGTGACCGGTACGGTCACGCTGGACGGTAAACCCCTACCGCTGAAGAGTGTCTACTTCTTTCCAGACCGCTCTTCCGTCTCGGAAGGCAATGGAGCAGGTGGCTATTCGGACCCTCAGGGGAAATACTACTTGATTGCCAATCTGGGCGGTGAAACCACGGACACTAAGGGCGCGCCGCCTGGAAAATACCGAGTCACGGTGACAGAACCGGCGATTCCGCTGACCGAGGAGAGTTTCAAGGACATGACTGCTACGCCTGCGGCGGAAGGCGATGTTCCGGCGGCTGCGATAGGCTTGCCTTCGCGACCGCAGAAACGCACGATTCCTGCCGTTTATTCAAGCGCCGACACAACGCCCCTGGTTGTTGAAGTGCCCAAAGAAGGCGGCGAAGTGAACCTGGAACTGAAAAGCAAACCTTAACGGTTTTTGACCAGCCGGATTTTGGTAGCCACTGCTAAGCGGTGGATTTCGCCTCCAGCGGAGTCCACCGTCTGGCGACGATGGCTACAAATCCTGCCAAGTCCACCGTCTGGCGACGGTGGCTACGCTGGCTACGCTCTTTATCGTAGGCCATCCTGTTCGGCGAAGAACTGAGCTAGAAACTCGACCATGTATTGGTGTCGAGCTTCGGCCATAGCGCGACCTTGGGATGTATTCATCCGGTCTTTCAAGAGCAGCAGTTTTTCGTAAAAGTGATTGATCGTTGGCGCGTTGCTGGTCTTGTATTGCTCGCGCGTCATGTCCAGTTTCGGCGGAACATCTGGATCAAACAGCGGACGCTGTTTAAAGCCGCCGTAGTTGAACGCTCTGGCAATGCCGATGGCACCGATGGCATCCAACCGATCGGCGTCTTGCACGATGTCTAATTCGATCGAGTGAAACGCAGCGGTACCATGCCCGCCTTTGAACGAAACATGGCGGATGATTTGTTGTACGTGCGTCACGACCGCGCTGGACGCCGCCTGAGACTGCAGGAACTCACCCGCCAAACGCGGTCCTAACTCTTCGTCGCCCTGATGAAACTTCGAATCCGCAATGTCATGCAGCAAAGCGCCCAATTGCACAATTAGACGATCACAGTCCTCATGAGCCGAAATCGTCTTAGCCGTATTCCAAACGCGCAGCGTGTGAAACCAGTCGTGTCCGCCCTCGGCACCGCGCAGCGTGGTTTGCACGTACTGGGCCGTGCGCTCGATCAGACTCTGGTCTTGAAGAGGATGAGGCATAAGCGGGCAAGCATTCAAAGCGTGAGTTGTGTCAGCGGATATCGATGACGATCGGTTTGCCTTCCTCGATCGACACCTTCAACGAACCTGCGATTGAGTAACGCGAGTCCAAGCGAACAGGCCTGGTGCGCTCTTTACCTTGAGCGGGCCGTTCTTCATCCAGATCGGCCAGCACAACCAGATGGGGACCTGGTACGGCCCCAGGCTGGCTGTCGACGGTGGACAGCTCAAAACTGCCATCGGCGCTAGAAATAGCCGTCGAGCTGGGAAAGACGCACGCGGTGCCCTCTTTGACATCTGGCAAAAACTGTAGCGAAATGTTTGCAGCAGGTTTACCTTTAATGGAAATCGTCCCCTTGGCCGGAATCAGTACTGGCGCAGCTTTGGCACAGCCTAACGTGCCGCCGGCTGTAAACAGACCCACCAGAGTCACCAATGTCAGGTACGAGACTGGCCAGGATGATGAAGTACTATGCACGCTACAGCCCTGTGAAAGGAGGAACTAACGCGAGTCCTGAATGCCTTTGACCGAAATTGCTCTTGCTTAAGTGCTGATCGCTATTGGCTGTCGTTAATCACTTCACCGTCGGCTCGCCGGCAGTACTGTGAAAAAACGGCTTGCGGCATGCTGTCGGTGACAAAGCGAACTGAGCCATCACACATGGAGACGTTTACACCGCCCACGTGCATGCTGCCCAACGTGCTCAATCGCATATCTTGAAAGGTAAACCAGGCGGATTGCGAGCTCGGTGCGCCGGGACCTCCGTGGGGCCATGGGATTCGATAGTTGATGGGCGCGAACGCACCAAACATGATGTTCCCCAAACCATTGTCACCGGCGGCCGGATACCAGCGGCTCCAACCGGCCAACGTACTACCGCTATTCCAATTGGCCGTGGTGAACGTATCAAAGTTTCTGTCGACGTGCGAGCGTTCGCCAAACAAAAACGTGTTGCTCATGCCATCGGTGATGTCTCGAAATCGGACTTCCACACCAGGCGGAGCTGAGGCGGCTCGCCGCGAAGCGGTTCCGGTGCACATGAACACTCCATCATTGGTAGAACTGGTCGCAAAGATGGGGCGGGAACCACCATTGGCCTTATAACTGGTGCCACCATAAAACTGAGTGGCCGTGCCCGTCGATGGGAATGGAATCGCCGATGGCGGCAATTGATCACTCGGGCAGAGCAAGCTGGGGATGCCAGCATCGGATAATGCAGCCGTCGCCGTGGTAGCACGATTGTTCAGCGGTACGCTCGCATCCATGCGGTTGTATAAATTGCCTTGCTCGATGTAAGGCAACAAATAGTAAAAGACCGAATGCCCTTGGAATGCGCCACTGGGGGCTGGGATGCGATCTTGAGTGAAGCCGGGCGGCAACTTCTTAAAAGTGCTCTCAAAGTTGTGCGAGGCCAGGCCGAGTTGCTTGATATTGTTGCTGCAACTCATGCGTCGTGCTGCTTCGCGCGCCGCCTGGACGGCCGGCAGCAACAAACCGACTAGGATTCCGATGATGGCAATCACCACCAACAATTCAACCAGTGTAAATGCTGGTCGGTGGCCATTACATGGCTGAGAAGCATTACCTTTACTCATATGGATTCAGACCTTCCCGTATAAAACAATCACGGAAATGAAATGGAAACTTCCGGAATCAATATGTTGTCAAATCAAAAACTTCGTGGGTAAAAGTCGATTTGGCAAAGTTTCATTATCGCGGGGGTTGATGATAGATTAACGATAGCGCAAGCCTTGGCAATGCACCCGGGGGACTCTGTGAGATTTATTTGCGTCCTTTGATCATCCGCACGCTGAGTAACCAATTGGTCGATACGCGAGTGCTGCATGCCTCAATGACGGATCCCATTTGGACGGTAAGATTAGTGGCCTCTAATTACCGCGTGATGGATCGCAATTGCGCCGCTACTGGAAGCGCCGAGTGTTCAACTGCAAGGCTTCATCGAATCGCGTT
>JADLDX010000264.1 GCA_020846515.1 Pirellulaceae bacterium | reverse complement strand
CACGTAGGTCCGCCTCTCCGAGGCGGACATCTTCGTCTCGGAGAGACGAAGCTACGCGGCGCCAAGACCTGATTCTACGCCGCCAGAGTTTGGAGTGACGCAAGATTCATGGTTGAATGTAACCATTGGCAGTCTCACCAGATCACCAGATCACGGGAGTCACGGTATGAGCCCATCGCAAAACATCGAATCGGTCCTGGCAGCGCATTTATGCGAACTGGAAACGAAAATTCGCGAACTGGTCAGCGACGGTTCGTCGACGGTGGTGCATGCGGTGCGCGTGGCCTCGCGCAGGGCAGAGGCGGCCATCTACCTTTGTCAGGATTCATTAAGCAAAAGCGATTACCGATTTTACGTGCGTCGTTGTGGGCAAGTGCGGACGAGAACGAACAAGCTGCGCGATTGTGATGTTCTGCTCAAACGCGCAAGCTTGCCATCAGGCTCCAGTAAGCATGGGAAGAAACTGCGCCGCTGGCAACAAGTGTCGCGCGATGCACTAGTTCGTAGCGTTCAGCGCTGGCTCAAGCATGATTCGATGCTCACGCATCGCCAATCAATCGAACAGCAAGCTAAGCCGGCACTCGTTCAAGGGTTGGCCATGCGCATCACCCAACTCGCTGCTCGCTTGATCGTCAAGGCAACGGACTTGCCGATCTGCGACCGCAACGTGCATCGACTGCGCATCGCGGTCAAACGCTTGAGGTACGGGTTTGAATTCCTGAAGCACAGCGGCTGTACCATCGATTTAGAAGCACGATGCGAGAAGTTAGAACAACTACAGTCGAAACTGGGCAAGTGGACCGACGAGCTCCAATCTCGCCAGCTACTCAAGGGAAGTGATCCAGAAGAATTTAGCTTGTCCCCGGAAGACAGTATGGAGATCTGTCTTATAGAGCTCGAGCAGATTTTTGAGGACGCTATCCAAGCCGCCCAATGGTGTCAGACACTTAGTCAAGGCTCAGTCAAGGTGCTCGCTTGACTAAATTCTGATAGACTCGACTCATATCAGCTTCGCCAATTTTTTCGTAGGCTAACGCCAGGCTGGGATAAATGGCTGGGCGCAATTCTGGGGTTTCGAGTGCCACTTCAAGATCGAATATCGCTGCCTGCCATCGATTCAGCTTGACGAGAATCTGTCCACGCGTCTCCAAAAAGTAGGCGTGATTTGGTGCCTTGGCGAGCGCCAAGTTGGCAAGTGACAGGGACTGTTCGAGATCGCCACCTTTGATTTCTGCAATCGCGACTGCCAAATTGTTGAGGATGGCGGGAATGTTCGGCTCGCGTTGCATAGCCAATTCCAGTTGCAATTTCGCCTCTGCGAATTGGTTGTCCAGCAACGCTAACGTACCGCGGATGAAATGAGTCGAAACTGGGTCGGTACCCTTGAGTATCTCCTCCTTCAGTCGCATGACATTGGGTAAACGATTGTCGCGGCAATCGATCATCAGTTTGGCGACCGATGAACCAACGACAGGATCAGACGGCGCGATACCAATCGCGGCATGCAATATCTGCAGACGCTTGACCAGATTCTTGGCCCCCACATCGTTAGCACCCAAATGGTCTGACCATATCACGAGGGCTTCGCCAGTTACGCCCGTCAGGCGACTGTCTTTGGTTAAGCGGTAACCATCATTGAGCAACTTTGCGGCGTTCTCGAATTTTGTTTGAATCATCAAGACTCGCGCGAGATTGATCCTGGCGTTGATGTCACTAGGCTTTCGAGAAAGCTCAGCTTCCCAATGGCTCTCAGCCAGGCTTGCATATTCTTTCATGCCCGCCAAATCATGCTGAGATCTACATAGGGTAGCGGCGGCTAGTGCCAACTCCGGACGTGAAGGCACAACTTCAGTCAGATACCTCCGCGCGTCGCTGTACGCGCCAACTTCAGCCAGGTAGCTGAACATCAGCACTTTGGCTGAAAGCAGATTCTCTCCGTCCAAATTCTTAAGCCCAATTTCCATTAGTAGACGAAAGCGTGCGTGATTCGGCTCTGTCCATTTTTTGAGCTCCTGCAGATTGAATTGCTGAGAGACCAGCCACATAGCGGCCAGGCCATGATTGTGAACAGTGGCCAAGTCGGACATTTGTTTGACGGCTAAGTCGGTATCGCCACGCATGTGTTCGATCAATGCCTGTTGATACTGTAGATCTAGATTCAGTGGGCTGCTATCTATCAGGCTTTTGAGCACTACAGTGGCGACCTCGAAGTCTCGACTCGCCACGGATTCTTGCAAGATAGAACGGTAACGGCTCTCTCGACTGCTCGAGTTATCTCTAGTGCTCAAAACGATCACCGTTACCAGTGCGGCTCCAAGCGTGACAGAAGGTAGCGCAGCCACAACTTGGGAATAGGGTCGCGATAGCAACCAGTTCAGCGCGAAGGACACTATCCAATGGAGCCATAAAATCGGGTCCACCAAATGTCTAATCGTTAGCTTTCTATCAAAGTTTCCGGCTGGAACATAAGCCGCCATTGGAGTTGGCTGAGCAAATTCCAAGGAATTCCTGACCATGCGTTTCGCCCAGCGAAAGGGCTTTGTCAATCTCGATCGTGCGCCGAAGGAACCGTCGGCTGGAAATCTACGACGCATTGACTTGCGAAACGATCCCTTCAGCTTGCTCATCCACTTCCACGGCCGCAATAGAGCAGAACGTTTCGCAGTTTTCATTTGGTGCTTCGATGGCATCATTGATACTTGGTCCCAAAAAATTGTCTTCGATGGGCGTCTTGAACCCGCCTGGTTTGGGCCTGAAAGGCCTAAGCCCGTGGGCAAGTCCACGTGCCTAGTAGGCGATTCCAAAGGCGGTTGATCGGGTTGAGCTGTCCCTGCCACGAATCCTCTAACTCAACGGGCATGAATAATATTCGCAAACATCGATCGCTGGAGAACAACAAGGCAACTGCCAACACCAGAGTCACAGCCATCAACAAAATCGATAGTCCGCTATTGGAAAATGCCAACTGATCTTGTTGTCGAGCAACCCCTAGGACCAAGAGTTGCATCCAATGCATTCCGAATGTCCAAAATAATGCGATGCACAAATAGGCCGGCAATAGTACCAATGGTCTGCGCAGCCAGGCAACGATCAAGCAACTGACAAACAGCATCCAAGCAATCATGTGAGAGTTACTGAGGACCTCGTCGATCGCCAGAGATGCTTTGGCGAATTGAAAACTCAGATGGTCGCTATGAAAAGGAATGCTTAGGGCGTCAAAGCAGCCGGCGGTGACCGTAAAGAGTAATTGTTTATAGGCCAGCAGAAATCTCGTTTCGAGAAATTCTGGTAGTTGCTGCAGCATGCACAGCGCTGGCCAGTAGATGAACATCTTCGCACTACCGCTCTCTCTCAGGCCCGTGTGCGTCGCCAACCAAGCTGCTGCCAGCAGCAGCCAGCCCAGGGTTGCGATCGATATCGCCCAAGCCGGGACGCTCAAGATACTGAAGGTGCTGAGGATGCTAAGGAAATAGCACACCATGCCCGACGCCAACATTATCCAGCTGGTCCACGTTTCTGGATGGCGCGTCACTTTGTCCCAACGGGAGCGGACAAGTGCCACGAATGCAAATAGCGCAACGCACCATAGGACGATGCCGAAAGTGCGAACCGCTAAGGATGAAACATGTGTCCCATTCTCCAGGAACGGATAAAACACGAGCGGTAACGGACCAACCAGCACGAGTATCCACAGTCCTTGTGCCAAGCGTTCCTTTTTGGACTTCGACGCCTGCGGTGCGGCCAGGCTATCGCATGGTAAGCATTCTTTTAAGCTCATATTAAATTAAGCTCATACTAGTAGTGCGCCGGCAAAGAGTGAAAGAGTAAAGAGCGCAGCGGCTGCCATTGGAAGCCGCCTGCGCAGACTTCAAGAAGCTCTCAAACGGATCTCCACCGCTCAGACCCTCGCGGACTTTTTGCGAAAGCGTCGTACCACTACCCCGATCCCCATGAGGCCAACCAGGGCCATCGAGCTCGGTTCGGGTACAGCGGTTACAGAAAACGAAATTCGACCTATGTCTGTGGTCCCAGCCAGGCTGTTGTTAAAGACGTAGCCGGCTCCCGTGGTCAACCCGTTGAAGACATTCAACTCCGCGAAGTCGAACGCAACTGTTCCACCTTCTTCCACACGATTCCCATTGACTCCACCTGCAACAAAGGCTGCGTTGGCGGCAATGGCAACTTCGGAATTTGCATCCCAAATCTGTGAGGCCGTTTGATTAATTTGCGAGATCAATAAATTGCCGCTACTGTCCAGGATCTGGAAAGCCGCTGGATTGTCATTTCCGATAAACAAATCGTTGCTCGGGATGACCATGGACGCGAAAGTGAAAAAGCGATTTACGTTGGTATCGATCGTGAAGGTTTGAGAAGCCGAGCTGGCAAACCCGCCACCCACGTTTCCCGTGGGCACCAACGCTCCACCGACTGTGCCAAGCACAGCCGTTGGGTCAGCGGCTGCAAAGGCTGGGAACCAAGCGCTACCACTACCGCCTTCTGCTATAGATACAATCGGAGCAGTAGCTGTCGTGCCGATGTTAAATGAGTCGAACGTCCCGTTGTTGAACCCAACTCGCAACGGTGCAAACGACACGCTGTTGGTTGGCGCGAGGTTCTGGAAAGTTACTGTCACATTGACAATGGCCCCTTGCGCGTGACTGGACCAACCGACGGCCAGCAAGCCCAAGAGCTGCAGAAACTTAAAATTCATCAGTGTTCTCATGCTAAGCACTTTTCGAAACGAGATTTTTGAACTGCGGACAAACAAAAAGCCACAGGCTATCCACAGGCTAATTGAGACGTATAAAACGCAGTGTGAGCGAACTCACACATAAAAGAAAAATTGCTACCTACTCGTCCTTAAAGCCCAAGGTGCGTGATTACTCAGGATTTAGATGCCGTAACTTCGATGCGGACATCGCGATACGCTCAGTTGGCGATATCCAATTCGGCTGGCAGGGACAGATTCAGGTCCACGTCACGCGCGGCGACGCCAAAACGCAAGCTCGTGCCGGCGGCCGGAAGATCGAAGGTGACGATTCGAAAGTCCGCTTCGGTGCAGAATACATAGGGTCCACGGCAACGAGTTAACGGTGTTTTGACGCCATTGATGAAGTACTCGTAAGTAAAGCCTGCAGTAGTATTGGGCGCGTCCCACTCTAAAGTTACCTGCGTAGCCGGCGTGTGACGCGTAGATTGCGAGGCGAACTTGGGCGCGACAAAAACTGGGGAGCTGTTCGGAATGTAAAGCTCGTCCAAGCTGAGAACTCCGCAGATGTTTTTATTTGTCGTACGCGCACGACGTACTCGGTATTCGGCTGAAGCAATACCGGATAGGTGTTTCTAATGTAATCAAGGTCACCGACTCGGAAGAATGGGCCAATGGTGAGCGAAGATGGGCTGCCCGCTGTGTTTGGACCGCTGATGAGCTGGTGTTCCAGCCTGAAACCGGGCACGTAAGTCGCCGACAACTCGACCAAATCTGGCCGGTTCACTCGGAGCGTAACCGACGGTGCGGCCGGCGGCTTCGGCTTGCGACGTTGAGGTGCGGCATCTGCTTCGCGGGTCGACAGCAGCGCGCCGGCGAAAACTAAACCGAACAACATAACTCGAGAAACTACGACACTAAGACTCATTCCTATATCTCCTGTAAACGTTGGATAGGTTACGACTGGACGATCGGTCGTAGACAATGACTAACGCTTGAGATTTGAGCCCTTGGTGCACCTCCGGTCTGTGAGAATACGCACACAACTCGACGAATCAACTTTTCTTGGTTTTTGCCAGGCCTTTGTGAGCCATCTCGCATACACTCGCTGGCTCAATCGACGAT
>JADLDX010000263.1 GCA_020846515.1 Pirellulaceae bacterium | reverse complement strand
GTCTCGCATAGCCGATCGGCGCGGCAGCAGGCGGTTTGATCAGCAAGCCTTCACGCACAATTTGAACCGATTTGGCTTGGTCGAAATCGGACCTCGACAGACGTAGCCAGCTGCGTAACAGGCGTCCCGGGCGCGAGTAGATGCAGGCGATGCCCTCCGCAAAAGTGATCGGTAGTTGGTCTAGCGTCGGCAACAATGGGGCAGTGGTTTCGGCGTCCGGTTGAGCCCACCACTTCGTCAGGCATTCCAGAACCAGCGGCACATATTGTTGGTAATCGGTATAGAGCACTTCCACCTTGTCCAGTGGTACGCTCGTCGGCAGATCGGCATGCAGTAGTCGCTGAAAGACTGCGCGAATCTCATTGATGGCCCCTTCGCCCCGGTGAATGCTCAGCCTTGGCCAGGCCAGTTTGTTGTTGTTGTTGTTGTTGTTGTTGTTAGGGTTGTTGTTGTTGTTGTTAGGGTTGTTGTTAGGGTTGTTGTTAGGGTTGGCTGCATCGTTCTGGGGCGGGCAAGCATGCCAGGCAGCGCCGCGCTGGATCAGCGTGTCCAGGAGGGTAAGTTCCAATCGCGATTGCGGAAAGGATTCGGGGCAAAGGATCTGCAGCGGCGACGGCAAACGAATAGTGCCCGCCCGCAAGCCATCGATGGCGGTTCGGAGGCAATCGGCGTAATCCGCCAAGCGCTGCTCGGCCAACTGTTGGCGATACTCGTGACAGATTCGACTGAGATCCTGAGCTTTCGCGGGTGCTTCGAAGACTGCATCGGGCAGATCGAACTGGTCGATGGCCGCCAATCGCAAATCTTCGATCGATCGAGCTAACAGGCGACTAAGACTGGCTGAAACGCGGACGTCGGTAAAGTATTTCAGTTCATCTCGCTGCATGAGCTGGGCGACGATGTTTTGTAACAAGATCTCAGAGGCAGGGCGACTGATGAACGTATACTGATCTTGCGCTAAGCTTGGACCTGTCAGTTCGCGGGCCAGGATCGGCCAGGTTTTCGCATGTAGATTTAAATGAAAGCCGCCCTCGAGCGTGAGCCGCTCTTTCCACTGATGACCGACGCGCAGTTGTTCGACTAGCAGCCATTTTTCGTCCAGCAGGCGACAATGCATGGACAACCAGGCCAAAGTTGGGTTCGTGCTCATCGTGCATCCAGTTCGTCAGTCAAGTTCGCAGTGGTTCCCCGGGGCGGCTATATTGTATCGAAAAAGGGGTCTGACCCCTTTTTCACCCACCTAACTTTCGAGTTTGCCATGATTTGGTTTCTGTTGCTATTTACGAATGCTGTGTTGGCTCAAGAGGCGTCGACGCCAGTCTTCCGCGCTGGTGCGGTGGCGGTGGATGTGACTCCTACGCAACCGACGTCGATCATCGCGGGCGGCTTTCTCGAGGCTCGCGCTAATTCGATCAATGATAAACTTTTTGTCCGTGCCATCGTGCTCGATGATGGCTCGACACAAATCGCACTGGCAGTGGTCGATACTTGCATGATGACGCAAGCGTTGATCGATAAAGCCAAAGGTTTGGCCGCAAGTGCTTGCGGGATTCCGGTCGATCGCATACTGGTCTCCGCGACGCATACGCATTCGGCGCCTGCCGCCATGGGCTGCTTGGGAACTCGACCAGATGAACCCTATGCGGCGGAACTACCGATCAAGATTGCCGATGCCATTGTGGCGGCGCATGCCAAACGCCAACCCGCGCGTATCGGTTGGTCGTCGGTTGATGATTGGCAGCATACCCATAATCGTCGCTGGATTCGCAAGCCGGAATCGTTGATCGTCGATCCCTTCGGCAACGCAACTGGTCGCGCGCATATGCATCCTGGTTATCTGAGTCGCGATGTGATTGGTCCATCGGGCCCGGTCGACCCAGGTTTGTCGGTGATCTCACTGCAGACGCTCGACGGCCAGCCATTGGCGGTGTTGGCCAATTATTCGCAACATTATTTTGGCGCCAAACCAGTGTCGGCCGATTACTACGGTCTGTTTGCCAAATCGCTGGCCACCGCTTTGGGGCAACCTGGTGATGGCAATGGCCCGTTTGTTTGTGCCATGTCGCAAGGTACCAGCGGCGATTTGATGTGGATGGATTATGGTTCGCCATCCAAAACAGTTTCGGTCAGCGATTACGCGGCGGCAGTGGCCGCGTATGCTGAAAAAGCCTTAGCGAATATTCAATATCAGAACCATGTCCCACTGGCGATGGTCGAAAAAACTTTACCGGTAAAGTATCGCACGCCCGATCCGGATCGGCTGCAGTGGGCACAAGGCGTGGCCAAATCCATCGTAGACGGCCTGCCTAAGAACTTGCCGGAAGTCTATGCGCAAGAAGCTCTCATCCTGCACGAGCGGCAGCAGACTTCGATCAAGTTGCAGGCGATTCGTATCGGTGACTTGACAATAGCGACGTTGCCCAACGAAGTTTACGCGTTGACCGGTTTGAAATTGAAGGCTCGTTCGCCGGGAGCCATGCATTTCAATGTGGAACTGGCCAACGGCGCCGAAGGTTACATACCACCGCCCGAGCAACACACCTTGGGTGGCTACACGACCTGGCCAGCTCGCACGGCTGGACTCGCGGTCGACGCCGAACCGCAAATCGTGGAAACACTGCTGGTGGCGTTGGAAGAAGCCACGGGCAAACCGCGGCGAACGATGACGGATGAACATGGTCCTTACGCGCAATCCGTACTTGCTGCGAAACCGGCGGCTTACTGGCGACTGAACGACGAAGATGGCAACCAGGCTCGCAATGCCGTCAGTCATGCGCCCGCGGCTAAACTCACCGGTGGCTTTGCGTGGTACTTGCCTGGCGCTGGTAGTGGCAGTGGTATCGGCGACGAAGAGCATCTAACGCGCGGCCCGTTTTCGGGACCCAAACAGATCAATCGCGCCGTGCATTTAGCCAGCGGACAAATCTCGGCCTCCTTGCCCAACGTCGAGCGTGATTTCACGATCAACCTTTGGTTCTGGTTAGGTCAGCCCAGCGGAGCGAGCGATCGCAGTGGCACACTATGCACACTACCAGATGGTCAAAGCATCGTTGTCCAGCAAGATAGATCACACAGTTTCAGTCTCGCCCTCGGCACAGGCGTGACCACGGGCACACCAGATCCTTCTGGCACTCAAGTCACCAAAGCGCTTGGCCGCGCCGACGATTGGCACATGCTGTCGATTGTTGGCCAGGACAACCAACTTAAATGTTTTCTCGATGGGGCTACCGAGCCGGTACTTCATATCTCTGGTGCGTCTGCATCTGCCGCACCATCAACCTCCGGCACCACCTTGACCTTCGGTACCAACCTGCAAGGCAAACTGGACGAGCTGTCTGTTTTTAATCGACCACTTTCCCCGGTAGAGTTATCTGAACTTTGGCAACAGTCGGGTATGGCCATCGAGCATCTGCGCGCGGCCAGCCTTCGAGCTCAAGCGAGCGTGGGTGCTGAACCGCCGGCCGCATCAAAGACTCCCAAGTTTGCAGACACGAATGATCCAACCGATAAAAAACAGGCCTCTACAACCGCTAGTACGCCCGCGGGACCTAGCAGTCAACCGCTTTCTCCCGAGCAGTCCTTGGCGGCGCTGCGGATCGCCAAAGGTTTTCGCGCGGAGTTGGTCGTGGCCGAACCGCTGGTGCTGGATCCTGTCGCATTTGATTGGGGAGTAGATGGACGAATGTGGGTGGTGGAGATGGCCGACTATCCATCGGGCATGGATGGTAAGGGGCAACCTGGTGGTCGCATCCGCGTCCTGAAAGATGTGGACGGCGATGGTCGTTACGACGAGAGCCATCTGTTTGCCGAAGGATTGAACTTTCCCAACGGGATTCTGACTTGGCGCGATGGTGTCATCGTTACGGCCGCGCCGCACATCTTGTTCTTGCGAGATAGTGACGGTGATGGTCGCGCGGAGGCCCCGGAGATTCTTTTTGAAGGCTTTCAACAAGGCAACCAACAACTGCGACTAAACGGCCTGCGCTGGGGCTTGGATGGTTGGGTGTACTGCGCTAATGGTGGTCATCATGCCAACTATGGCGTGGGTACGAAAGTCACCTCACGGCGTTTAGGGCAATCGTTTGAAATTGGCAGTCGCGATTTCCGATTTCGGCCAGACAGCGGCGAACTGGTGCTCGAATCAGGGCCTTCGCAATATGGCCGCAATCGCGATGCTGCGGGTCATTGGTTTGGTGTCCAGAATGCGAAACCGCTGTGGCATTACGTGATTGCTGATCGCTACCTGGCACGCAACCCGCATGTGCCTACAACCAGTCCGATCCATTTTGTATTGCCTCCTGGAAGTCCACCGGTTTATCCCGCCAGTCAGCCTGAAAAACGATTTCACAGTTTCAAAGAGGCCGGTCACTTTACGTCGGCTTGTAGCGGGATGATCTACAACGACCAGTGGCTGTTTGGTCGTACCAGTCAACTGCATGCCTTCACCTGCGAACCATTTCACAATCTGATCCAGCACAATGTGCTCAGTGATCAGGGTGTCTCGTTTGATGCGCGGCGGCCGGTGGGCGAAGGTCGTTACGATTTCTTTGCCAGCGAAGATCGCTGGACACGACCGGTCATGGTGCGGACCGGACCGGATGGTGCCCTGTGGGTGGCTGATATGTATCGCTACATGATCGAACATCCGGATTGGTTGCCACCAGAAGGCAAACAAGAACTGCTGCCCCACTATCGGTTAGGCGATGATCGTGGCCGGATTTACCGTATCCTGCCCGAAGATCGCGAAGCTGTTCATGCCTGGCCTTTTCCTGATCAGGCACCAGCCACATTGTTGAAGGCATTGCAGTCGACGAACGATTGGACGCGCGATAAAGCCCAGCAACTATTGCTTTGGTCAGTTGATCAGGCAACTGTGACTTCGATTTTGCCGCAACTAGAGCAGCTCGTGCGCCATGACGAACGGTCAACCACGCGACTGCAGGCACTGCATACGCTCCATACATTACACTCGCGCTCGGCGCAGCCGTCCACGACAACTCAGGCAACGCAACTCCATCCTACGCTCGTCTCCATCGTGAAAGCCGCGCTGTCCGATTCAGATGCGCGCGTGCGTGAAGCGGCCTTGCAGTTGGCTGAACAGTCCTCTGATTCGGGCTTGATTCAAACTGCGTTACGAGTAGATGATCCGGACCCCAAGTTTTGTCTGCAATTGGCGTTGTCGATTGGTCAATGGCCCGATCGCGCAGCGGGTGAAGCGCTGGTGCTGTTGGCTCGGCGATTCTACACAGACGCGTTTATGCGCACGGCGATCATGAGTTCGTCCCTGGCGCATGGTGAGCTGTTTGCTCAAGGCATTGCGGCCAGTACTGCCCCGGTGAAAGAAGCCTTCCGAGATGCGTTGATCCGACAAGCGATTGGTGCCCAGGACGGGACCATCGTGGCGCAGTTGCTCAGCGATTCACTCCAGAGTGCCCAACAAGGGCAGCTGGATGCGCTGGATGGATTGTTGCTGACGGTGCAGCGATTGGGGACCAGCCTCGAAAAATTGAAAGAGCTCGACCCCGACGCAGATCTGGCCTCGCAGTGGCCTACGTTTGAAAAGGTGGTACAGCAATGGAAGGCGACCATGGAGGACACGACTGCGCCGACGGCCAAGCGGATTGCGGCGGCACGCACGTTATCACGGTTGGCATCGCATCGTCCACTGGCTGTTGAAAGCCTGGCTCAGTGGCTCGGTCCGCAAGTTGATTTGGCATTGCAGCAAGAGGCTATTGCGGCCATGGCGCAATCGGCTGACCAGTCAGTGCCAAAACATTTGGCGAAGGCTTG
>JADLDX010000262.1 GCA_020846515.1 Pirellulaceae bacterium | reverse complement strand
TTGGCCAGGCGATCGATGTTGGGCGTTTTGGTCTGCGGATTGCGTCCCAAATGACCCACCCAATGATGGAGATCGTCCACGGCGATGAATAGGACGTTGGGACGCTTAGTCTCTTGGGCCAAAGAAGTTTGAGCCAAGGATGTTTGAGCGAGAGCAGTTGGGATGATGGCCGCAAGCCACAGCCCTAGCCAGGTAAAATGTTTGAGCATGATTGGTTTCTTTCGATGAGTTGGGGGGAAGGTAACGCTGTGAAGCATTTTAGAAGCGGAACGGTGCAAGCCGTTCGGTATATCCCGGTAGTTATAGGAACCGGAGGGCTTGCGCCCAACCGCTACAAATGCCGTATAGGAACCGGAGGGCTTGCGCCCTACCGCTACAAATGCCGGATTTCACGAGCAAACATGCTTCACAGCGTTGGGGGGAAGGGCTAGCGAGTGGCCGGCGATTTGGGCTGCCAGTCGGGAGAATCGGTGCGGGCGGTCTTCAAGTATTCATTGATTCGATGAGCAATGTCTGGTACTTCGGTGGCCACGTCTTGCTTTTCGGCAACATCGTTTTGCAAGTCATACACGGCCAGTGGCGCGGATAGGGAGCCACGACGAATGCCCTTCCAGCGACCGTTGTAGAGAGCGGCCTGGTGAAATCCGCCTTCATGGAACTCCCAATATAAAAAGTCGTGTTTACCGGTGGTGGGTTTACCTGTCAGCACTGGTGCGAAGCTCAGGCTGTCACGATCGGCTGGCAACTTGGCACCGCTCAGTTCGCAAGCTGTGGCCATCCAATCGCCGAAATAGGCCACATGATCGGTTTGGCTACCGGGCATGATATGTCCGGGTTGCCAGGCGATGCAGGGCACGCGAATGCCGCCATCGGTCAGACTGCGTTTGATGCCGGATAATGGGCCGCTGGGATTAAAGCGTTTTAAATCATGGCGAGATTCGTTATGTGGACCATTGTCGCTTGTAAAGATCACCAAGGTGCGTCGATCGATACCCAGTCGCGATAGTTCGGCTAGCATGCGGCCCACGTAGCTGTCCATGCGCGTGACCATGGCGGCCTGGCCTTTATCTTGTGCAGGCCAAGGTTTGTCCGCGTACTGGCCGAGTTCAGGTACTTCGGTTCCGTCGCCCAGTTTATTGCTGCGTTCGTTGTTCGCGTGCGGGATGACCATGCTCCAATACAGAAAGAATGGTTTGTCCTTGTTCTCACCGACAAACTTGATCGCCTCATCGGCGAACAGATCATCGGCATAAACCTTCGGTTGCGTAGCATAGCCGGCTCCGGCCTCTCCGACCGCGACAAGATCGTTAGGCAGCGATTCGCGAGTCTCGTTTCGCCACAGGAAGTCCGGGAAATGATTATGGGCATGATGTTGGCTGAGATAACCATAAAATTGGTCGAAGCCCTGCTTGCGCGGCAAGCCGCTTTCGGCCGGCCCGACATCGCCTAAACCCCACTTGCCAATGAGCGCTGTACGATAACCGGCTTGTTGCAGCACTTTCGCCACCGTCACGTCGTCGGAGCGTAAGGCCTGGGCTACCGGATTCTTCTGACCAGCATTGCCGCGCACTCGCGTGCGGCCGTGGTGCTGGCCAGTCATCAAGACACTACGCGACGGGGCACACACGGTAGCGCCGGCGTAGAACTGGGTAAAGCGCAGCCCCTCCTGAGCCATGCGATCCAGGCTGGGCGTGCTCATGACTTTTTGACCATAACATCCCAGGTCGCCATAACCCAAGTCATCGGCCATGATCCAAATCAGATTGGGCCGCTCCTGGGCATGAGCGGTCAGAGCCAGGCAAGCGGTCAAGGCAATTACTTTACCTATCAAGTAAATTAGTTTATGCATCATGTATTTTGCTTTGCAAGTTTTTGTGTGGGGTGGTTTGGCAACGTGTTGATGTTGAAGGCAAGCGTTGCGTGCATCAGTGGATGGCGGGCAGTACCTGGCAGCGTTGGGCGTAGGCGTCCCATTGTTGGATCATGCTTTGCAATCGCTCTGGCTGCGTTTTCGCCAGATTGTTTAGCTCGGTTCGATCTTTCGACATGTCGTACAATTCCCAGGCGCCGGGTTGCTTGCCTTTTTGAAGTGGGCCTTTGGCCACTGCTTTCCAATCGCCGATGCGAATGGCTCGGTTACCTTCGTGTTCCCAGTAGATGGCCTCGCGCTGGATCGCCTGGCCATGAAAGGCTGGTACCAGCGAGCGTCCTTCTAACGGCGTGGCCTCCGGTGGATAGGTGGCTCCGGCCAGTTCGACGCACGTGGCCATGATGTCGATCAAGTGGCCTGGATCGCGGCGCAGGGCACCAGGTTGCTCGATGCCTTTGGGCCAATGGGCAATCAGCGGCGTGCTGATGCCACCTTCATGTACCCAGTGTTTGTATTCACGAAATGGCGTATTGGACACTGTCGCCCAACCGCGACCATAGCCGATATAGGTATCCGCGGGACCGGGCATAACGTTGGGCCCTTGCCGGACTGGATAGCCATCGCGTGTCTGCACTGGATTCATGGCGCTGGGCAGAGTCTCTGGAGCGAGTGCGGGCAACGTCGGACTGGGCTGGCGTGGCCCATCGTTGCGATTCTTGGTTGCGTTACGCCCCATCAGTTCGGCACAGCCACCGTTGTCTTGCAGATACAACACCAGCGTGTTATCCAACAGACTCTGCTTCTTCAACTGGCCAACGATCTTGCCGATCCCTTGATCCATGCGCTCGATCATGGCGGCATAAACTTCCATGCAAGCCAGCTCTCGTGCCTGGTTTTGAACATTGTCCCAAGCCTCGGGAGATGGGGTCAGTTGGGTATCTTCGGTGACCAGGCCCAAGGCGATCGACTTCTGCAAACGCTGTTGGCGTATGGCTTCGTATCCAGCGTCGTATCGTCCTTTGGTTTTGGCCATATCTTCGGGCAACGCATGCATGGGCCAGTGGGCCGCTGTGTAGGTGACATACATGAAGAAGGGTTGCTCGGGTTGCTTTTGCCCATGTTCTTGAACGTAGCGCACCGCCTGGTCGGTAATGGCATCGGTAAAGTAGTAGGTCTCTGGTTTGTACTCTGGATCAGCCATGGGCGAGATCAACTGGTTATCGCGACAGAGCGTAAAAGGATCGAAGAAACTGCCCGCGCCCGAGATCATGCCGTAGAAGCGATCGAAGCCGCGTTGAAGTGGCCAGTTATGCTTGGGGCCATCGGGTTGGATATGTCGGGTAACGTGCCACTTGCCCACGGCGTAGTTGCGATAGCCGGCCGGTTTCAGCACTTGGGCAATCGTGCGGCAATTGGGTTGCAGGTTGCCGCGGTAGCCAGGGAAATCGGCACCGTGGTCTTCCATCATATGGCCAATACCAGCCTGATGAGGATAGAGGCCTGTTAGCAGGCTGGCGCGCGTGGGGCAGCAGCGGGCGGTGTTGTAGAACTGGGTGAATCGCAGGCCACCGGCTGCCAACGCATCCAGGTGGGGCGTCTGGATCTCGCCACCGTAGCAGCCCACATCTGAGTAACCCATGTCATCGCTCATGATGACGATGATGTTGGGTTTATCGGCGGCAGGTAAAGAGGGCAAACCGGGCAGGAGGTAACCTAGCCCAAATGCTGCCAGGAGTAGCAAGCGAAGCATGAATCGCGCCTTGTTGGTTGGGGGTGTTTGGTAGGTTCGGGGGCCTGCAGTTGCCAAGGGTTGGTTTGGCGACCAGCGGGGCGTCTATTGTACGCGATCTGGCCGGGTCCCACGAACTGGAATGCGGCGGGCAGTTGTGCGTCGGTCCAGACCCCGTCGTACTTTGGCACAAATTTGGTAGAATAACTCGATTGTGAAATGCCAGCGAAAACGCAGGAAAAACGCATGGTTTTGGGCCAGTTTTGGCTCGCCGGGCGTCGACCGTCGACTGGCCGCTGTTCCCCGCGACCTGATTGCGTTCTTTGGCCATTGAAAACCACCCTGCGGTGGCATGGCTTCAAGGACGAGTGCCGTTAGCAAAGGAGCTGGGCCGAGTGCCCAGAAACAAGCTCGGATGAGTGCCGACAAACCGTCAGAAAACCCCCAGGATGCAAACGCGGCCGCTTCTACTGGCGATGCTCAAGAAATCTCGCTCGATCGCTCGGACTATTCACCGGAGGATCTCAAGCATCTTAGTGACCTCGAACACGTGCGGGCTCGACCGTCGATGTATATCGGCGATACGGACATTAAAGGTCTGCACCACTTGGTCTACGAAGTCGTCGACAACTCGATGGACGAGGCGATGGCGGGTTACGCCAAATATGTTTCCGTCGTCGTTAATACCGATGGCTCAGTAACCGTCGAAGACGATGGTCGTGGTATTCCGCCTGCCCGCCATGCCCAATTGTCCGAACAGTTTGGCCGCGAGATGAGCACTCTGGAAGGCGTGATGACGGTGCTCAAGTTCGGTGGCAAGTTCGAGAAGAAAGCCTATCAGACCTCCAGCGGTTTGCACGGCGTCGGTGTGACGGTCGTGAATTTTCTATCGCAGTGGTGCGAAGTGGCCGTCGAACGCGATGGCTTTGTCTGGACACAGAGTTATGAGCGTGGTGTGGCCACCGGCCTAGTCCAAAAAGGTAATCCCTCCAAGCGACATGGCACGCGCACGATTTTCAAGCCCGATTCGGCCATCTTCCCGCAAACTAAATTCAACTTCGATACGCTCTACAAACGCATGCAGGAACTGGCTTTCCTCAATAGCGGTGTGCGGATCAAGTTCCATGATCAACGCATCAATGAAGGCGACGAGTTCTACTATGAGCGCGGCATTGTGGAATTCGTGGAATACCTCAATCGCGCCAGTGTGGCGGTGCATCCCGACGTGATCATGATCGATGGCGAAGCTGACACGGTTGGTTACAAGATCGCGCTGCAGTACTCGGAAGAGTACACCGAAAATGTGCAATCCTATGTGAACAACGTGCACACGATCGAAGGCGGTACACACGTCTCTGGTTTCCGTACCGCGCTGACGCGCACGCTGAATAACTATGGCAAGAAAGAAGGCGTCTTCAAGGACCTGGCACCCACCGGCGATGATTTCCGCGAAGGCTTGACGGCTGTTATCAGTTTGCGTGTGCCGCATCCACAGTTCGGCGGTCAAACCAAAACCAAGCTGGGCAATAATGAAGTCGAAGGCATCGTCAACACGGCCGTGGGCGAAGCCTTGCAAAAGTACTTCGAAGAGAATCCACGCAACGCGCGGTTGGTGCTGAAGAAAGCCATGTTAGCCGCAGAGGCTCGCGAAGCGGCTAGGAAAGCCAAAGACTTGCTCCGCAAACGCAAAGACGCACTGGGCGGCGGCGGTTTGCCTGGCAAACTGCGCGATTGCATCAGCAGCAAAATGGAAGAATGCGAACTGTACCTGGTGGAAGGTGATTCGGCCGGTGGTAGCGCCGAGGGCGGTCGGTTTCGCGACTTCCAAGCGATCCTGCCGCTGCGCGGAAAGATCATCAACGCATACAAGAGTCGCGAAGATAAAGTGTTAGGTAACGAAGAAGTCCAAAGTATGATCCAAGCGATCGGCAGCGGCATCGGCGCCGATCAGGACATCGCCAAACGGCGTTACAACAAGGTCATTATCATGACCGACGCCGACGTCGATGGTTCGCACATTCGTACACTGCTGTTGTGCTTCTTCTATCGCCCGATGTATCAACTGGTCGCCGGCGGACACGTCTACCTGGCCCAACCACCGTTGTTCCGAGTGCTGCGCGGTAAAAAAGATCGTTACTACGTTCAGAGCGAAGATGAAATGAAGAACCAACTCCTGGAAAAGGGGTTGAGCGATAGCTGGCTGGAAACGGACGATAATCGACGCATCGAGGGCGACCAGATGCGTGCGCTGTGTAAGACACTGGCCGGCATGGAAGACGCGTTGATCGCCTTGGAACGCCGCGGTATCAGTCTCAAAGCGCATGCTGCCCGCATGGACGACGGCAAGATGCCGATTTTCCATCTCTATGTTGGTTCGCAAAGCCATTGGTTTACCTCCCGCGAACTGCTGACCGATTATCTGAACGCCAATGGTTTGGCTATCGACAGTCGCGGCGATGAGCCGGGTGGCCGCGGAAAAGGGCCAGCTCAAGCGAACGGTCAAGCCAGCAGTGAGCCTAATGGTAAAGTCGACGGTGATTCTGCGGAATTGACCAATGGCAAGGCGATCGAGCACGTGCATTTGGACGAACTGCACGAAGTGAAGACCATCAACTCAGGTCTGAAGGAACTGCTCGAAAAACATACCTTCACCATTCAAGATCTGTTTCCGCAGGAGCGTACAGGCGCGACAGAATCGAAGTTCCATCTGCATCGCGAAGAGACGAAAAAGGGAATCGAAGATCTGCGAGCCTTATTGTCGGCCGTGCGCGAGGCGGGCGAAAAAGGCTTGCAAGTTACCCGCTTCAAGGGCTTGGGTGAAATGAACCCTGAAGAATTGCGGGAAACGACGCTCGATAAAGCCAATCGTACCCTGGTGCAAGTGACGCTGACCGACGCCGCCACCGCCGACGAAATGTTCCGTGTCTTGATGGGTGACAAGGTGGAACCTCGCCGACACTTCATTGAGAAACATGCCCTAGACGTACGAAACCTGGACGTCTAATCGTAAACGAATCGCTCCGCGACTCGTCAGCTACTCTTCTTCTGCATGCAGGCGTCAGTCATTAGTCGGGCTAAATCGGACGCTAGCGCGCTTGCGGCTGATTAGCCGCAGGGCGCTAGCCCACGGTTTTCAGCCCACATTAAGATCGACGCCTGCATGCAGCTGCCAACGAAAAGAACCCCGTCACGGAGTGCCGGGGCTACGTGGACGAATCGCTCCGCGACTCGTCATCCTCTCTTCTGAATATAGTTGCCAGACTAACTGGACAGCGCCACTTTGAATCGAATTCACCGTGATTCGCTGCTATTCCCAGATATTAGCCGTTTTGGCGTTAGCCACGGTTTTCGCTGAAAAAACCGGGGCTAACGCCCAGCGGCTGATTCAAAGTGACGCTGTCCAACTAAAGAGCCCCCGTGACGGCGTGCGGGGCTACAGATTGACGAGTCGCGGAGCGATTCGTCTACAGTTCGGCGGAGCGATTCGTGTACTTCCACCCAAGATTTCGGCTCGCCGAGCGAATACACTGATACTGGGTATGCGCCAGGGGGGAATTTGGTGATGGACCAATTGCATAATCCCTCGTATTTCCATATGCCGAGGCCAGCATGTCGACCACTGCCAACACCGAGCCGCCCATCCTGCCCAATCCTGTGCCGATGGCCGCCGACGCTGAGTCTCCGCAACCCAAAAGCTCGCTCGAAACGCTCCAGCGTACAGTCAGCGATCCGCCAATTGCCGACCCGTTACCAACAGGCCGGTTACCCAGTGATGTCACTGCAGATGCTGCAGATGCAACAGACACTGCAGATGCTGCGATGTCTAGTGACGCCATGTTGGGCAGTCAGCGTGCCGCAGATCTGGTGCCAGGTCAGCCGCGAACGCGACGGCGATGGTGGTCGCTGGTCACAGCCCCCTCTGGTTTTGCTTGGAACTTAGTGAGTCTGATGGTCTGGCTGGCCGTGATCGCAGCGATACCGATCCTGCAGTTGGCCAGTTTGGGTTATCTATTGCGCGCGGCGGCCAATCTATCGTCGGGGCAGCCATGGCGGACGGCACTGCCTGGGCTGCAGGCGGCTGGCCGCTTGCTAACCTTTGCTATGCTGGCAGGGCTGCTGTGGCTGCCTGTGCTGTTGGTGACCGACTTGTCTTACTCGGTTCAGTTGCTGCGGCCGGGCACGACGCAAGCCGCAGCGTGGCGGGCGGGAGCGTTTGTCGTTGCCTGCGTGTGGCTGACTTGGATCACATGGGCGGCGATGCGTGGTGGACGTTGGTGGCACGTGCTTTGGCCAGCGCCGCTGAAGTTCGTCAAAACGTTTTGGCGGCCATCGGCCT
>JADLDX010000261.1 GCA_020846515.1 Pirellulaceae bacterium | reverse complement strand
GTGAAGCATTTTCGAAGCGGAACGGCGCAAGCCGTCCGGTATATCCCGGTAGTTATAGGAACCGGAGGGCTTGCGCCCAACCGCTACAAATGCCGGGTTTCACGAGCAAAAATGCTTCACAGCGTTGTGTTTAAGGGGAAAGGGGCCGGCGGTTAATGGCAATTGGGAGTTGGGAGTCTACTACTTTTTATCTCGAAGTCTGTTTCCCAATTTCGTTAGCAATTGAGGAATGAGCGTGCGCGCATCGTGCATTGCAAATTCAAAGAGCGAGTCCCCAGCTTGCGCGAGTTCCAGAAAGAGCGTTAAACAGGCGATGCTCCTAGAAAGACTTTGGCATTCCCATTTCTGCGACTCAGTTCCGGCTGGTACAACCAGCCGTTCTCTAGCGACGTCAACCTGCTCAGAAAGGTACGCGGGATTATCTCGCGCGAAGCTGGCTGATGGACGACTGCGTCGCGAGACGCTTGCCAGCGTAAGCTCGCACTACCCGTATCAAGGTGTATGATCAAAGCGTGATGTCGGGTGACAGGGGACCAGAGGTGGAAGTTAATTCGATCGCCCTTTAATTCCGGTGGACATGGAATGGCAACTGCGACTGATCGGGCGATAGCGAGAGCTTCAAGTGGGCGCTCCAATGCCCAGAAGAAGACGGCCAGATCGCTCATGCTCCAAAGTGACTCTGCCTTAGTGTACGACCAATTCTTGCACAGCGAGGTCTTGAATTTCTTCAAGAATGGATTCGTCTCATTGTCCGGAAGAGCCTCGACAGGCGGTATCGCTTGAGTCTGTTTAGCCATCTTCAACACCCATGAGTAAGCTGGACTTCCAACACCCACTAATAACCTTCAGGTCCCGCAGCGGCACTCCTTTGAGAACCGCGTCAATAGGAAATTGTAGCAGAGCGAACTCGCCCTCAAAGGCAGCTAGGCGTAGTCGCGGTCCAAGGAAGCAACTCAACATGCAACAGTCGTCGTTCGCTCCGCGAACGAAGCAACTACGAATGCCCTTCACGTCCGGACGCGTTCGCCTTTTAGGAACAAGGCCTTTGCCAGTCATGAAGACGGACATATGTTAGCATTGCAATATCGGGCAATATTCAAAACAATAGTGGAAGAAAGCTACGAGTGGCCGTTATCTCTCCCAACACTCTCCAGCCGCCTCGCGCCGCTGCTTTGAGACTGCGAGTTCGGTGGGAGACCAAGCACAACAGCGGCTTCCACGTCCACGGCGGAGCCGGCTTAGCCGGTAGGGTGCGTTAATGGAAATCTTGTATGCGCAGCTTTTAAGCAGATGCCTGTTGATTCTTCTGTTCGGGCTGTGGTCGGTGAATATCGCGGCCGAGACTCGCCCGAACGTCATCATCATCCTCGCTGATGATCTGGGATATGGTGATCTTCACTGCTTTGGTTCGCCGAACATTCGCACACCGAACCTAGATCGCATGGCGGCGGAAGGCATGCGCTTTACTAGCTTTTACGCCCAGGCGTTCTGCGGGCCGAGTAGGGCGACGATTATGACTGGATGCTACCCGCTGCGCATTGCGGAAGTGGGCAATCACAAGCACCACATGCCCGTGCCGCACGCGCGCGAGAAACTGCTTTCCGAGGTGCTCAAGGATGCCGGATATGCCACGGCTCAGGTTGGTAAGTGGGATCTCGCGGGCCACTTGCCTGACCGCTTCGAGTATCCTGAGAATGCACCAAGGCTTCGCGGCTTTGATGTGCACTTCGGCACTCCGGCCAGCAACGACAAGTGGGAGACCACAGCCCTGTTTCGTGACGGCGTGATCATTGAGAACCCTGTCGAACTCACCGAGTCCACGACTAAACGATATGTCGATGAGTCGATTCGTTTCATCCGCGAACACCCTACGCAGCCGTTCTTCATTTATCTTTGTCCAAACATGCCCCACACCGCCCTTCACGCGGGAGCGGCTTTTCGTGGCAAGTCCCCACGCGGCTTGTTCGGCGATGTCGTCGAGGAACTGGATCACCATGTCGGTCGCGTGCTTGACGCTTTGCGCGAGAGGCAAATGGATCGCAACACGCTCGTTATTTTCACTAGTGACAACGGTCCGTGGCTGCTGCGCAAGTCAGATGGCGGCACTGCCGGCGCACTGCGCGGTGGTAAGACTTCGAGTTGGGAGGGACGCCTGCGAGTACCCGCCATCGCATGGTGGCCGGGACACATTGAAGCTGGGCAGACCTGCTCACGCATCGCCAGCACCATCGACCTGTTACCAACCATTACCAAGCTCGCGGACGCGACTCTTCCACCCCATAAGCTCGATGGGCGTGATCTTTCGCAGTGGCTGCTGCACGGTCCGCCTACTGGCACCGACAACGCTACGCAGCTCTACCATGTGGGCGCACATCTTCAGGCAGTGCGTCAGGGGCGCTGGAAGCTGCACCTAGCTCGCCCTTATCCTGTGCCCTGGCTCATGCAGGGCCTGCGCCGCGCGCATGTAAACGATGAGGATCGTTTTGAGATCAAGACGCCGCTACTGTACGATCTCGAGGCCGATGTCGGTGAAAAACATGATGTGGCCGTAAAGCATCCTGATGTAGTGCAATCACTGCTCACGCTGGCCGAGAAAGCGCGTGATGAACTTGGCGACTATGACCGCATAGGCCGCGAGGCGCGCTTCTTCGACCAGGGCGACAAACGTCCCGACATGAACGACTGGAAACAGGAAAAGCCCGCTCCGACTCGATAATCCGCCGGCGACCGCAAATAGCTCTTCCCGTCGTCGATCACACCGTGATCGAAACGCACGATTGCGGAGCGATCGTCGACAGTAACAATGAAAATCGTTACACCCGATGTTTACAAATGGATTTCTTGCTGTTGTAGTGTCAAAATAGGGCGATAGGGATATCGCTCAACCTCAGCGTTTTGCCACTTTTTCCTGTCTGCTGCTCAAGAATTCATGACATCCAACAACTTTCATACAACGCAATGGACGATCGTTCGCGGAGCTCACGCTTGGCCCACGGAACATCGGCGGATCGCTCTATCACAACTTTGTCAAACGTACTGGATGCCCTTGTACGTCTACCTTCGTCGAAGCGGTTACAGCGATAGCGATGCAGAAGACTTCGTTCAAGGCTATTTTGAGCAGCTACTGAGCAAAGATTACCTTAAGTCTGTGGATTCGGCCAAGGGTCGTTTTCGCTCGTTTTTATTGGTGTCACTAAAACACTTCGTCGGCAATCAGCACGCCCGAGACAAGGCATTCAAACGAGGTGGTCATGTTCAAACAGGCCGTTTGAATTTCGAAAGCGCCGAGCGGTGGTATCAGCTTGAACCTGCTAAGAATGCAACTGCAGACAAGCTTTTCGATCGGCGTTGGGCGCTCACGCTGATGGATTTGGTTATGAGCCGACTGCGAGAGCGTTTTGTGTCTCAAGGGCGGGCTGAACTATTTGATCAACTACAGCCACATCTCGTAAGGGACCCGCAGCGAGTTGCCTATACCCAAATCGCATCTGAACTGAACTGTACCGTAGAATCGCTCAAGTCGACCATGCATCGCATCAAAGGTTGGTATCGTGAACTTCTAATCGCAGAGATATCAAAAACCACAAGCCCAGAAGAGGTAGACGATGAACTCAATAACCTGTTGAAAATTATTTCGGAAAAGAACTGAATCTTGGAGCAACCTGCGCCTCCATTTCCTTCTTTTAGCAATGAACATCCAATCACTTGAGAGACCATACGATGTCATTGCCACACAGTTTCGACCCAATTTCAAGCGAATCCCAATCGAAACGCCCAACTGAAAAAGCCTGCTTAGAGTGTGGCCGGACGCTGAATCCAGCCTCTGGACAGAATGTCTGTGCTGACTGTGCCATGCGAAATCTGTTGAATCTCTCGTTCGAGCGGGCAGTGAGCCATGACCCTGTGCCGCTGATTTCTCATTCACCACAGGACCTCACCTTTGATTCTGCCGGACCGCTCCACCAAGTCGATCCACTCAAACCGGAGCAGCAAATCGGCCCTTTCAGAATCATCCGGCGACAGGGCGTGGCGGTATGGGGACCGTTTATGAAGCACAGGATTGCGTTAATCAGCGCCGTGTCGCACTGAAAGTACTAAGCCGTCCTGTGACCAACGACGAGGCCCGACAGCGGTTCCTGCGCGAAGGCCGCTTGGCAGCTTCCATCAATCACCCCAACAGCGTTTTCGTATTTGGCACACATCAAATCGACGCACTATCGATGATCAGCATGGAACTGGTCAAAGGCGGTACGCTTGAATGTCAGCTTCGTCGCCAAGGACCTCTCGCTCCGCATGAAGCCATCGATATCACATTACAACTCATCGATGGCTTGGTCGCAGCTCACGACAAAGGCATCCTGCATAGAGATATCAAGCCGTCGAACTGCTTTTTGGGAGAGGACGGCACCGTCAAGATTGGCGACTTCGGGTTGTCTATCTCTTCGGATCCTGAATTTCACGACAAGCTCACGGCACAAGGTGCCATGCTGGGAACGCCTGCCTTTTCCTCGCCTGAACAACTCCGAGGCGAAGCGTTGGATGTACGCTCTGACATCTATGCGCTGGGCAGCACGCTGTATTATTTGCTGACCGGGAAGACCCCCTTCAAGGCCGATGGTGTCGTGCAGATGATCGCCAAGGTCTTGGAGGGCGTCGTCATCGCTCCCCATCAACTCAATCGCGATATACCTGCCGATCTTTCTCAGATTGTAATGCGTTGCTTAAACAAAGAGCCTGGCGATCGCTTTCGATGCTACCAAGAACTTCGTGCGGCTCTTCTCCCGATGGCAGCTTCGACTGTCGAACCTGCCACGCCAGGTCTGCGAGCGCTAGCCGAAGTGATCGAGTGGTTCGCGCTACTACTTCTCGGGATTGCCCTGTGTTTGATTACGGGTGCTCCAGCGCTGAGTTTTTTCTACAGTAAATTCACCC
This sequence comes from Pirellulaceae bacterium, assembly GCA_020846515.1. Taxonomy (GTDB): domain Bacteria; phylum Planctomycetota; class Planctomycetia; order Pirellulales; family Pirellulaceae; genus Aureliella. The sequence continues at coordinate 922 of JADLDX010000261.1, read as the reverse complement.
TGAGCGCCATAAGTGCAAGCACCACGTTACTCTGGATTAGCAGTTACTGCCTCTATTACGCTACCATGGAAACCATCTTTGGGTGCAGTTTGGGAAAGTGGCTACTACGGCTACGCGTTGTAGATCAAAGCCAAAATCGCCCAAGTTTTCCAGCTGCTCTCTTGCGCGCGGCCGTCTTATTGCTGCTCCCAACGCTCCCCCAATTTGTTTATTTAGTCTACGTTCACTTCAAAGCTGTTCAATTCCATATCAATGAACCTGTGGATATGGTCCAAGTGGCCATAGGATTGACAGCCAATATTTCCTATTGGGCACTCATGGCGATTCTTTTTGCAGGTGCACGAAGGCAAAACGGTTGGTTGGGGATTCATGAGAAGATCAGCGGAACGAGAGTCGTTCAGTGGTGTGAGCCGCCAGCCAAGGACGTTAGCCTGGCGGTTGATCAAGAGCATCGGCTTGCGTATGAGCAAGCAATCGGACCATATTCGATTATTGGTCAAAACGCCACAACCGATGGATCAAGTCTACTAGTCGGATTTGACCCAGTCCTGTTGCGACGCGTGTGGTTACGCAGCGAGAATTCGAATCGCAGTTTCACACCCTATCCAGAAATCGCACGGTCCACCCGGCTACGTTGGCTAAATTCCGTTGAGCACCAACATCGAAGATGGGAAGTTTTCGAGTATGTCGAAGGTCGACCTTTGATCGAATTTGTAGGCGATGATACTGACTGGAACATCGCTAGAAAGTGGTTGGCCGATTTGCAGTACGAACTCTATCAGGCATTTCAACACGACACCCTACCACAGTCACTCTCGCTAGCTAACTTCTGGCTGACAGCAAACGGACGACTCAAGTTGCTCGATTTTCCGGCACCAATTTTAAATGATGAGCGTATTCGCGAGACGCCAACCGATCGCCT
>JADLDX010000260.1 GCA_020846515.1 Pirellulaceae bacterium | reverse complement strand
TATGTCTTTTAAACCTAAGCAGCTCCTATGGTTGCCGTCGAGCGTTATCTAAAGCCGGAGCTGGCCGCCCAGATCAAACGCCTGGATCTGCGAGCTCAAATGGTCGTACGCGGCTTCCTGCAAGGCCTACACGCAAGTCCCTATCACGGCTTCAGCGTCGAGTTCAGTGAGCATCGTCGCTATGCCGCCGGTGACGACCCGAAGGACATCGATTGGGTGGCTTATGCCAAAACGGGCAAGTATTACGTCAAGAAATTTGAATCCGAAACGAATTTAACCGGATACCTGGCTATCGATCTAAGCCAGTCCATGGATTACACCTATCGACAACAGTTAACCAAACTGGATTACTCCATTTGCCTGGCCGCCGCTCTGAGCTACCTGATGATTCAGCAGCAAGACCCTGTGGGCCTGGTTACCTTCGATACGCACTTAAAGGCCAGCGTCCCGCCGCGCAGTCGCAGATCGCAGCTGCCGGCCATTCTCAGCCAACTAACAAAACTAAAAGTCGCTGGACAAACCAATCTGGCCGGTTCATTAGGGCAATTGGCGGCCATGCTCCGTCATCGTAGCTTGATTATGCTGATGAGCGATCTGCTGACCGATGAAACGGAGATGCTCAAGGCCCTGCGTAACTTGCGACACTCCGGACACGATATCATCATCTTTCATGTCCTGGACGAAGCCGAAGTTACCTTCCCATTCTCCGGCAACGTAGAATTGGTCGACCCAGAAACGGGCGAACGACAAATGGTCAATGCGGCCGATGCCGGGGCCGACTATCGCCGCGAAGTCGAACGACTTCGCGAACGTCTAAACCGCGAATGCCGCGAGATGCGCATCGACTACGTACCGCTGGACACCAGTCAGCCTTACGATAAAGCTCTCATGGAGTACCTGCTCCGTAGACGGGGCAGGTTCTAACCGCCATGTCGCTGATCGAGCTGACAGATGTTTCCAAAGTCTACATCATGGGCGAAATCGAGGTCCACGCGCTGCGCTCGGTAACACTGAACATCCAGCGCGGTGAATCCGTGGCGCTGATCGGCCCATCGGGCTCTGGAAAATCAACCCTGATGAATACACTCGGCTGCTTGGATCGTCCAACCAGCGGCAGTTACAAATTAGATGGCGAAGAAGTCGTTACCATGACGCGCGACCAGCGCGCACGAATTCGAAACCGTCAGATCGGCTTTGTCTTCCAGAACTTTAACCTACTGGCGCGCACGTCCGCACTGGAAAACGTTGAACTGCCGCTATTGTATGGACCGCCACTGCCCGCCAAAGAACGCAAGCAGCGTGCCAGCGACGCCTTGGCCTTGGTGGGCCTGGCCGATCGACTGGATCATCATCCCGGCCAACTCTCCGGCGGACAGCAGCAGCGCGTCGCGATCGCGCGAGCCCTGGCATCCAAACCAAGTATACTCATGGGCGACGAGCCAACTGGAAATCTCGATACGCGCACCAGCCGCGAAATTATCGAGCTCTTTCGAAAATTAAACGAAGAGCATAACTTAACGGTTATCTTGGTGACGCACGATTTGGCAGTAGCCCGAACGGCCCGTCGCACTTTGGTTCTACGCGATGGCGCAGTGGTATGCGATACTACCGATACCAATCAGGCCGCCATGGCCCTGCAAAACGCACAAGAACTTGCCTAAATTCGTTCGGTATGCTGTCCATGGAACTCCTTCGTAAACTTCTGAACATCGCTGCCACCTCCCTGGTGACGATCGCCTGGAGTTCCTCGGCCATGTTTGTGGCCGCTCAGAATACTAGCCCACTCACTACGGCGGACGCACCTCAATCCAACTCGACGACTGAGGATCGCATCCTTTACGGTCCAGCCTTACCGCGATCAACCAATGTATGGAATTCGCCCCAGACGATCACGTTGACGGGAACCATCGAAACGCTTGACCAGCAGGCCATCGTCTTTGTAGATACCCTGGGTGAAAGACGCAAACTTCCCAGCGATCGCATCGAGGCCATCGAAGTGAACTGGGAAACGCCATCGGCCAAGGAAGCCCACGCTCGGTTCGCACTGCGAGACTATGTGGCCGTGCTGAAAGAAAACGACGAAGTACTGCGCGCCGGTGGATTTGCGAAGTGGCAACAAGTCATTTTGCTCTCCGAGTTGGTCCAGTCGTGCGAAGCTCTGGGAAAGATCGAAACAGCCGGTTCATCGTTCTTAATCCTGTCCAAGTTGTCACCGCCGGATTATCTAGTGGCCACAATTCCGCTGAACTGGACATCGCGCGAAGCCACGCCCCAATTGACCAAGGTGGCCTCTATGTGGCTTGAGCAACCAGACGAATATGCAGGTTTGCTGGGGGCGAGTTGGTTATTGCTGGGGGAAAGTAGCGAACCGGCTCGTCAACGTCTGTTGAAATTGCAAACCAGTTCGCACAAAACCGTGGCGCGCTTGGCGGCGGTGCAGTTATGGCGCACCGTGCCGCCTTCGGAAACAACCGGTCGTATGCAAAAGTGGTTCGAAGCACGCGATAGTTTGTCACTGCCCATGCAATTAGGGCCCACCGAGTTCTTGGCGGAGCGGATGGCACGCATCAGTCGTCCCGCTTTGGCGGTCGGCGAATGGTTGCGAATCGGCGCCATGCAGCCGCAGCATGCTCACCGTGCCGCTAGCGCGCTGGAGGAAGTTCGTCTGCGACTGGACCGAACAAAAACCAATGAAAGTCAACCGGTGGGCGAACGTGTAGCGCGGTGGCGAGACGAACTGAACCAGCCGCCAGTGAACCCCTGAACGAAGTGAGCCGGAAGAACTAAACTATGCTAAACATTTTTGGATAACATCGTAGACTGCGTCCATTCCGCCAACCAACGAGTATGCGCATATGAAATCTGATAACAACGCCGTTTCTTGCAGTGTCGAAGGCCAAGTGCTGGTGGTCAATGTATTGGTCGAACAACTGCGCGACATCACAGTAGTTCAAGCCATGCGCGAAGGAGTTATCGCGGCCATCGAAGAATCGCAAACGAAAAACGTGGTTATCGATCTAAGTAACGTCAAGCACATCGGCAGCGTTGCCTTTCTGGCTTTCTTGGCCATTCGGCGGCAGGGTAACGTCGACCGTATCGTACTGTGCAACCTGAGCGAATTTGTGCAAGAGTTATTCCGCATGTGCAAACTGATCGCCACCGGCAACGGCAAGTCGGCTCCGTTTGAACAGACGGCAAATCGTACCGATGCCATTGCCATGTGCTTAGCTTAACTAGACATCCATCTTACGCAGCGCCTTGGCCATTTGGGCCAGACCTCTTTTCGGATATGCTCCAAGCAGTCGGGAGGCTGCTTTTGAGAATAAGCTCGTGGTCACCGTGTTGGCCGACCCAGAAGGTATAAGCCCCAACGGTTTCGAATCCGTAGCGTTTGTAGAATGCCAATGCTCGATCGTTTCCGCTCCAGCAACTGACGTACAGATCGTCAGCTTGCTGATCACGGGCCCATTGCACGAACTTGTCCATCAACAGGCCGGCTACGCCTCGACCATGATACGGTCGAATCACGTAGAGTTGCTTGAGTTCAACGGCTCGACGACCGCCGGTGTCTACGGGCAAACTCAACGGCCCCATCTTGATGTAACCCAACCACTCTTCCAGTTCAGCGATCCAAACGACGCGGCCTGATTCCAAATCGTTCGTCAGAGCCTGGTCTGAGAAGACACGATCCAAGAAATCATTTAGATCAGCTACCGAATAGAGATGGCCAAAGGTTTCGGTGAATAAAATTCTACCAAGCCTTCCCAATGACCCCACTTCATCAGCTTGTACTCTGCGGCAGGTAATGTTGTGTTGCATGTCCAGCCGATGCGAGCTCACCGACGAACGAAGATACCGGTGGCGTTGATGACCAACATATCCAACTCGTTGACCTCGGCCGTACCTTGAACAACAACCTCCTGGCCCTCAACCGCATCGAGTAGAGCCTGAGCGTCTAGAGATGCGACGTCACCCTTTTCATCGGCTATTTGTACGATAGACAAACGTTCGTTCTGACTGCGTTTGCAAAACGGGCAATCACTTTCGTCTTCGCCATCCTTATGCTTGTGCCCTGCCAACTTGGGATGTGCATCGGAGACGACAAACATAGCCTTCCCCTTTTCCCAAGTTGACTGACCGGCAACACCCAAGCGGCCCACGATAACCACCGGACTTTTGGCGGGCAGCTTTCGCGCTTCGGCAATCAAGATGGGATCGGTCGGCTCTGCTGCCAACATATATTGCTCTCGAGCCGCCAAGATCTCTGGAGAGAGCGGCTCAGCACCAGACTTCGCATCGCAGCCCGCGAATGGAAGGGCCAGGATGGCGACAAGCAGCCAAGAGCCGTTTGGCCAACGGCTGATGCGCCGGATGCTATTTCGCCACGCGCTAGCCAACCAGCGTGATTGCTGAGTTGGCGATGATAGTCGTAAGTTCGGCTGTTGCCCCATGTGCTCAGTCCCCCAACGATACGTCTATACGGAATGATCCAGCGTTACTCTCTGCCGACAACAGCCTGTTCAACTGCAGTGACGGGACAGTTGATCGGCGGCTTACTTAGCGGTTCAACCTAAACGTTCATTTTGCGGCTTCGAGCGTTTCGACATTCTTGGTTAGATCGGCACCGAGGTCAGCATACTTGACTTCATCGCCGTCATGCATGGCTCCGTCGATTTTCCCATAGCCTTCAAACAACGCTTTC
>JADLDX010000259.1 GCA_020846515.1 Pirellulaceae bacterium | reverse complement strand
TCTTTGAGGATGTATTTGTCTGCATGCTCTGCGGCCCACGCATAGGTGGCGATAACCGCTTCGCGAGTCTCATCGCCCAGCGAACCGATAATCAACGGTGTACGGGCTTCGTCGATCAGAATACTGTCGGCTTCATCGACCAGGACGAAGTGCATGCCTCGCTGAACCGGTTGATCACCGCGGCTGGTCCAACGCTCGGCGCTGCCTTGACCTAGGAAGTCACCTTGCATGCGGCCTTGAGCGCGTAGCAACAATCGATCGCGCAAGAAGTCGAAACCAAATTCTTTAGCGGTACCGTAAGTGATATCGCAAGAGTATGCTTTGCGCCGAGCATCGGAGTCATGATCCGTCAGCACCTTGCCGATCGTCACGCCCAAGAGTTGGTAGATGGGAAGCATCCAGTCCGCATCGCGTTCGGCCAGATAGTCGTTCACCGTAGCCAAGTGGGCGCCATTGCCGCTGAGCGAATGCAGGTAGAGAGGCAAGGTGGCGGTCAGCGTCTTACCTTCCCCTGTTTGCATCTCGGCGATGCAGCCGTCAAAGAGGGCGGCACCACCCAACAACTGGACATCGAAATGGCGCATATTCAGAGCGCGACGTCCCGCTTCACGAACCAGTGAAAAAGCCTCGGGCAAGAGGGCCCGCAATGGCTCGCCGCTCATGGCTCGATATCGCAAAGACAAGCTTTCTTTGCGGAGCTGCCCATCTTCCAGTCGTTGACGTTCAGGTTCTAAAGCAGCCACTTGGCCTACGGCCGCCATCCACTTGCGAATTTTCAAAGCACTGGCGCCAGGTATCTTCCAACCAGCCGCCCCGCGCGGTTGACCGGGCAGCTTTACGGCCGCCGGTTTGATCATCGTTGGCTTGGAGCCAGAGCCATCAGATGGCTCGCCCGATGGAGCTTGGGCTTGAGCCTCTTTTTCGGCGGCCACCAAGCCGGCTGGTAACGAAATGAGATCACGCGGTCCTGCAGGTGGCTGCAAGCTATCGGAAGGTGCGACTGGTTTACTCATAGCGGGTTCCTTTGTTCAGCCTTCCATTCTAAGCGATAAGTGGCTTTTGCCTATCAAACCCATAAAAAACGGGACGATGTAAATCTGCGTAACCTACGTAGAAAGTGTCGGTTCTAACTTTTTTGCTCCAAGTGCGGGACGTTCGTTCCGATCTACCTATAACGACCCTAACGCTTGCTCCGACCAGCGAGAACCAATTATGAAAATTCGAAAACTGTTTCTATCTTTGCTTTTATCGGGCGTGACGCTGGGAAGTGCAGCCGCGCAATCACCGATGATGGACCCCGCTTCAGCCACGTCAGCATCGGCGTCCCGCGCCAGCCGTCATATCGGTGATGCTGTACCCGCCGCGGCTGCGAGCGGAGGCCAAAACAACTTCCGTACCGTCCAGTACGACATGAGTATGCAAGAGCTTGCACCCGGTGCTACCAGCTACGACCCCGGTTCGGTGTCGTTTGATTCCGGATACGGCAGCTCATGCGGCGACGCCTGCGGCAGCTCGTACGGCACAAGCTGCGGTACCAGTTGCGGAGGCTCCGGCAACCTGTGGTTTGGTGCCGAAACCTTACTATGGTGGGGCCAAAAACGCGACGTGCCACCGCTGTTGACCACGGCCGCTCAAGGCGTCTTGCCTGTGGCTGGCGCTCAAGGCGTTACGACGGTGGTCGGTGGGCCCGACAACGGCATCGATAACGGATTGCTGCCCGGCTATCGCCTATCGGGCGGCATGTACTTCGGCTGCGAAAAGCAGATTGGGATTAGCGGCCGAGTATTTGGCATCTATCGCGCCAACGACACCACCACGCGGACCTCAGATGGCTTGAACTCCAGCGTTGGAGTACCGTTTTTCAACACAGTTATCGGACAACCGGACTCTTTACTGGTGGCCTTTAACAACGGAGCTCCATTTGCCACCGGCTCCGCTTCGGTCAACAGCAAGCTGAGCTTGTTGGCCGCTGAGCCATCGCTGCGTGTGCTTGTCAGTGGTTCCAACGATCATCACATTGATTTGCTGGGCGGTTACACGTATCTGAAACTCAAAGATTCGTTGAACATCGCGACCAACTCAGTGGATACCGACACCGGGAACCTGGTACCTGACGGAACGATTTTCCAAACCAACGACCTGTTCAGCGGTGACAACCAATTCCATGGTGGTCACTTGTGTCTGGAAAGCACCGTCAAGCGTCAACGCATCAGCTTGACCACATTGACCAAGGTTAGCTTCGGTAACATGCGTCAAAGTGGCTTGATCAGTGGCTCGACCAACGTTACGCAGCCCAACGGTGCACCGGCGCTCACGCCCGGTGGCATCTTCGCTCAGCAGAGCAACATCGGTACGGTCCAGCGCGACGCCTTCGCATTCATCCCCGAGTTGGGTGTCAAAGGTGGACTATGCATTCGCAAGAACCTGAGCGTGAGTGCGGGATACACATTCCTTTATGTATCGAAAGTGGCATTGGCCGGCAATCAGATCGATTCCAACCTCGACCTGACACAAGTTCAAGGTGGTGCAGCCGGTGTGCAACCAGCTGCTAATTTCCGCGATGGGTCCATGTGGTTCCAAGGCGTAGACTTGGGATTGAACTGGACGTTCTAAGGAACTGTCCAATGATCAAGGGACGCTGTTGGATCGCCCAACATCGTCTCTCGGGTTAAGTGCTGTTTGCGTGTCCGGACGACCCCGGAGCAATTGGGTCGTCGAAGTTCTGGTGGGTTGTTCCAGCACGCAAATCGGGTTCGATTGAACCCTCAAAAAAATCGCTTCAAGCTCGGTGTCTGCAGACAGGCACCGAGCTTGATTCGTTTTGAGGGTGTCGGTCTTTAGTCGGGCTAAACCGAATACTGCTAAACCGGACGCTAGCGCGCGTGCGGCGGGTCAGCCGCAGGGCGCTAGCCCACGGTTTCCGGCCCACATTAAGTTCGACGCCGTTTTGAGACCGCAGGGGCAACCAGGACTTGTCGATTGCCTTATAATGGAACGAAAGAATGTTCTAGGCACTTGGAC
>JADLDX010000258.1 GCA_020846515.1 Pirellulaceae bacterium | reverse complement strand
CGAAGATAGAAGTATCGTCATTGTCAAAACCGACGATCATGCCCGTCCAGACTTCCATTCCGGAAGACTGAATGCGTTGCACCTTTTCGATGATCGAGCCACCGGAGCGCAAGTTCTGATGTTTTTTCGTTTCACGCAGCGATTCCAGGTTGGGTGTTTCGACGCCGACAAACACGGCTTGAATGTTGGCATCGACCAACAATTGCATGAGTTCGGCGTCGTCGGCCAGATCCAAGGAGGCTTCGGCAAAAAAGATAAAGGGATAACCATGCTGGGCTTGCCAGCGAGCCACCTCCGCTAACACCGGCTTGATGGCCTGTTTGTTGCCGATCAAGTTATCATCGACGATGAAGGCGATGTCGATCTTCTGCCGGCGCAGCTCCACCAGGTCTGCAATCACCTGGTCACTGGTCTTCAATCGTGGTTTGCGTCCGAAGGTGACGATGATGTCGCAGAACTCGCACTGAAACGGACAGCCGCGAGAAATCTGCACGCTGCCAAAGACATACTGATCCATCTTCAGCGACGCATAACGTGGCGTCGGTACGGCAGTCATATCGCTCTTGCCCAATTGTTCGTACCGACGCACGTGCTTGCCTTGCGCGTAGTCCTGCAGAAAAGCTGGCCAGGTTTCTTCAGCCTCGCCCACGAAGATCACATCGGCCAGTTCGCCAAAGTAATCTTCTCGAACGGTCACCCACGGACCACCGACGACCGTGAAGACTTGGCGAGCCTTCAGCTCTTCGAGAATCTCGCGCATGCGAAAACGTTGAACGCTCATGCCGGTCAATCCCACCAGGTCGGCGCGGGCCAGACGCTCGAAGTCCAGCGGGGTGACGTTCTCGTCGATCAGCGTTACTTGATGTTCGTCCGGGGTCAGCGCCGCCAGCAGCGGCAAGCAGGCGACTGGGAAATTCGCCTTTTTGCCGAAGATCGGTAGCGCGTACTCCATGCCCCAATACGACGCTTCGAAACGCGGGTTAATCAGGACGATATCAGCCATGCGAGTAGGGCTCATGGAGTGTGGGTAATTGAAAACTGGCAAGCTCTGATTGTACGACTTGGCTGGCTCCCCGTGGCGACGACTCTGACTTCTCGGCGTCGGTTGCGAGTTGAGTACCGCCAAGCCCGTTCCCGGGAGGTCGACGCTCCTGCGGAGACACGTTTCCAAACCGTCCAACTACCCATGCCAGTGGCGCTCGCCGAGCGCAGGCCGAAGGTGCCATGGCCAAGAACGCTTGGCATGGCCAATCAGTAGCGACCTCCGCATCGTCTTCTTGACCCGTATTTGTTTGATTTTAGTGTTGTACTACTTGGCTGTACCGACTAAATTTAGGCATGCAAATTTGGTTGGCCAAATTTAGTTCTGCTAGCCAGGAGGGAAGTCTTGAACGCCAAGGATGTAGAGTTGCTGACCAAGCGAGAGCTGGAGGTCATGCATGTGTTTTGGGCCAGCGGCGAAATAACGGCAAGTGATGCCCGCGATCGCTTGGAGACAGAGGGACGGACGTTGACGTATACGACCGTTGCCAATTTGTGCCGACTGCTGACCGAGAAAGGCTTCTTGGAGCGGCTGGGAGAATCGCGGCCATTCACCTTTCGACCAGCGAAGTCGTTTGACGATGTCTCGTCGAAATTGGTCCGTGACATGGTCGAAAAACTGTTTCGCGGATCGCGAGAGCAGTTGCTGCTACAAGTGCTGAGCCCGCAGCAGTTGTCAAAAAAGAAACAAAAACTGCTGCAACAGTTGCTGGATGATCTCGACGATGGCGAAGGAGCAACCCGATGAACGAATATGTGATCGCTCTCCAGTGGGCGCTGATTCAAATCACTCTGTGCTGCTTGCTCACGCTTTGTGTCGTCTGGAAGCTACGATGCCGCCAGCCGCAACTGTCTGCTGCTTTGCTGTCCGGTGCCTGCGTTGCTAATTTTATCCTCTTGCTTTCCGCCGCCTTTCCGCGACAGCAATGGTCGATGCACGAAGCTTTTTCGTATATGACAACTTGCAATAGCGATCGATCGAGTCCACTGGTCGACACAAACCACGAAGTTCTCCGATTACCTCCACGAAGCGAAAGGAATATGCCTAGTTCCGAACACGATTCCAAGTGCAGTACCAGCTGGACGCAGGGCACAACCGAAACCATGCAATTGGCGGCGAGGCTGCCTAGTGTTGGTTGGGAGTGGTTGAATATGCGGCTGTTGCAGTTCGATTCACAGATGCGTCAAGTGAGTGAGTCCAAGGTAGTGCAGAACCGATTCAGCACGGTTGCAATGATTTCCATCGCAATCATGCTCGCAGCCTTTGGCCTCTGGCTCGTCGGTTGGTTCCATGCACGTTCGATCGCTCGACATTGCACGCCCGTTGAGAGCGAATCGATCCGCAGCTTGTCTACCTCTCTACGGCGGAAAGTAGGCTGTGACCAGAATCTCAAAATCTACGCTTCGCCGCGCATCGCTGTGGGCGCGACGATGGGTTGGCGCAGGCCGATTGTCCTGCTGAACGAAAATTACGTGAATTGGCAGCCCGAGCAGCTTGCTGCGGTATTGGCCCACGAACTAGCGCACGCAGCCAGGCGGGATTACGCTTGGGTGTTGGTCAGCAGCCTGGCTCAAGTGCTATTGTGGTTCCACCCACTAGTGCACTTATTAGTGCGAAGGCTGCGTTTAGAACAGGAGTTGGCGGCAGATCAGATTGCCGCCAACTCTTTAGGTGCCAGAGCTTATGGACGAGCTTTGGCCCAACTGGCACTTGCCAACCAGATTCCGTTGCGGACACCGAGTCCCATGCTGGCGGCAAGTCAGATCTGTGTTATTAGGAGAATTTCGATGCTAAAGCAAGGACGCTTGAAGCCCCATTTTTTGCAGCGACGTTGGGCGGCGAGCCTAACGCTATTGGCCATTGCCACGGCTATTCCGCTCTCGGGACTGCGAGGGCAAACGCGTGGCTCGGCCGACGAGCAGCCGGAGGTCACAACGGAAGTCAAGACTGAACCTACGCCCGAGTCAACGCTGGATGCACAGCGAGAAGAGGAGCGCGCGGCTCTAAAGAAATACGCGCCCTTCCGCGTAGAGGGAACTGCAATCTACCGGCAAAACAAGCTGCTCAATGACCACAGCAACGTTAGCACCGCTTGGCTAGCAAGCTTGTTCCAGCATCTATTACTGGGGAAATTGCTGCCCGCCGACGCGGTGCTGAGTGGCGATGCAGCCGTCGTGCTAAGGTGGCGAGACCTAAGCAAGATTCGTGGTACGTTGGAAATGGAAGGCACTCTTCGCGCGACGAACAACGTTCTGCCTGGTGAAATATCCAAGTGGTTTGGTCTGCCGTCGTTAAGTCACCTGGAAACGTCAACCAAAACTAAACTAGTCGACGGTCGGACCGCTCGAGCCTACACAGGGCGAGGCCGCGACGACGGCAAGGTTCTCTGCTGGGTCATTGATGACGAGCAGGGCTTTCACCGAGGCAGCACATTAGAGGAGCTCATAGCCGATATGCGGCGTCAAGTGTCGGAGCCCGAGATTCCTGAGGTATACCGAGCCGATTATGATTCTGCTGCGGCGGCAGTCGTGTTCGACGATTGCACAATCCTGAAGGATGAGTTTCTCAAGTATATCGAAGGCAGCCCGCAAGCCGAAATGGACGTGATCACGCCAATATTAGACGGCCTAGAGTCGCTCGGCCTATTCCTAGTTGAGGGCAGCGGTGATATCAAGTTGCGGGCCATATTCGTTAGCGATGAGACCGCCCAGCGCGTTAGTACGCTTCTCTCAGGGGTGATTGCCAGCGCCAGGACGATGGCCAGCGTT
>JADLDX010000257.1 GCA_020846515.1 Pirellulaceae bacterium | reverse complement strand
TCCTTGGATTCTTTATTTAAACGCGCGGGCAACGCCCACGCGGTTAGTTCAGCTCGCACAAAGGACAGGCTCAACGTCCTGACGATCGATCCCAGACAGCCGGCAGCGTCTGCGACTGGTCACCGTAAGTCTGTGACACGATAAAGCCGCTGGCCTGCGATGTATAAAAGATGCGACCATTGGACACCACAGCTCCCAAGCACTCGCGTGAGTCGATCGCCGGGCCAGTGGAGACTAAACGACTGTCTTGCGACAAATCGATCATGTCCATGTTAGCGCCCAGGATGTAAGGTTCGCTGAGCGTAAAACGGCAGCAGGCGTAGTTGTGATCCACGCCACCGACGACTTTTCCCGTATCGCGATCAAACACGTTGCCCCGACCACGCAGCTCGTTGGAGAAGATGTACTTGGATCCAACGCTGACGACATTCAGCGCCGAAGAGATCGGATCGGACTGCCAAACCAACGAACCGTCTTTGGCATCCAGACACCACACGAAGCGGCTGTCCGTGGTTTCGTTGGGTCGATTGTTTCCGCCGATGAACAAGCGACCATCGCGACCACTGAGTGTGCATTTGGCCGTCACGTAATAGGCAGTGGTCTTCCAAATGACATCGCCTGTTTTTGGATCCAGGCAAGCAGTCAGACCGTTATTGGCCTCAGGCAGTCCTCGTCGAGCTCGAAAGCTGGCAGAGTAGCCAAAGAAGGTCGAGTAGAACAGCTTGCCATCCATCATGCAGATGCCACAGTCATTACCACCACGACCGTACTCAGAGAAGTCTTTCTCCCAAACCAATTTGCCAGTGTCCAAATCCCAAGCCCATAGTAGGGGCCGGTTGTCCTTGGGGTAATAGGGGTTGTCGTTAGAGTAAATCCAACTCATCACTTCAGTACCATCTTGCTTGGTAACAGGCGTGCCTTTGAACGTGAATGGTTTCTCTGTCCCTTGCGTGGCATATTGACCAGAGCCCGATGCATAGATCGCAATGTTGCCATGCACCAATGGCGGGAATTGCCGACTCCAACTGGGCGAACCCGTGAACGGTGCTTCCCACAACAGTTCCCCAGTAGCCGCGTTCAAGCAGCGCATGCGCGATTGCTTAATACCGGCTTGTGGCACCAACAATTTGCCTTGGACATAAAGTGGCGAGGTGAACGACAGGTAAACATCAGGCCAATGACGACGCCACAATACACGGCCGGTATCTTGTTCGCAGGCGATCACTTGCCCTTCGGCCGTATGCGTATAGAGACGTCCACCACCGCAAACCGGCAAGTGCTTGACGGTGCCTTCCAGTTTACGGACCCAGCGCATACGCAAAGGTGGCTTGAGCCCTTGATCGTTGCTATTGGTCGAACCAAAGTCACCATAATTGGTGTACCAATCATATTTGGCATCGGCCAGAGGACCGGTCAGAGGACTGCGCAGACGATTGACCTGTAAGTCCAGAGTCGGTAGGGCTGCCTGCCCGCCTTGTCCCAACACATACAGATAGCCATCTTCGCAAGCGGCAAAAATTCGGCCATCGGCGACAGCGACGCTGGCTGTGATCGGACAATGAAACGCAGTGGCAAACGCTTGTGGCGCGCCGCCGGCCAAAGGCACGATATACAACTTGCTATCCAAACCACCATAGATCGCATGGTCTTTTGTGAGTACGGGCGAGCAGATCGAGGGAGCATCGCAGAGAACAGTCGGCTGGTCTTTGCCTGGTGAATGTTTGCACAAACCGGCACCCTGTTCTGGCCGCACACGATATACATCGCCATCGCGAACACTGACCGCTGCAAAACTCAACAGCCCAGGTAAATGGATGGCCGTTTGCGTACCTGGAACAAAACTGGTCTCGACCTTGTCCCCCACCAGCTTCAAGACTTCAACCCGACCAGCATTGTCACGACGATGCCACTGCACGTACACATTTCCATTGGCATCGGCGCTCTGACCAAACGTAGCCGGGAATTCATTGCCGTCGTACTGAGGAATCTCGCCAGCCACACGCAGCTTAGGCGAAGCACCCGCGTCGTCCAGAAAAACGGTGCGACCACCAGCGGGAATTACGATCGTCTTGCCTATCAAGCACAACTCACGCGAGGCCACGAAGTGATCTTTCCAAGTCACGCGATTAGGCCGAGCCTTCAACCAGTCTTCACCCTTCCATCGATCGCCATCAAAGCCGATGACTTCTTTCACAAAGTCCCATTTCCAAACTTGCTTACCCGCAGGCTCGATGGCATAAATTTGAGCGCCGATCGTCGAGAAATAAACTCGATCGTTACCGGCCACTGGGCTGGAGAAAATCGCTTCACCACAATCGATTTCGCTGACTAGCTTGCCACTTTTCCGATCTAGCACGTAGTAGTAACCCGCCATCGTGCCGACATGCAGATAGTCACCGACGATCGCAGGCGTGGAACTATTGTTGCAGTTGCCAGCTCCACCGCGAGTGGCATATCGCCATTTAACGGCTAACGACTGTGCATCGATGGCTTGCACCACTCCGGAACCATCGATGACGTAGACCACTCCATCAGCGACAACAGGCGAAGCAAAAATCGCATCGGTCATGGCGACACTGCCGACCAAACCAAGCTGCCCAGGCAGTTGAGTCTGACTTACGTTCCCAGAACGCAAACTGTCGCCATGCAACTGCGACCAATTCTCGGCTCTCAACGGTCTGGCCCAACCAGCCAGCAGGAGCAGTCCACAAACTAGAGATCGACGGCAGTCTGGCATGGCAGGTCTCCGAAAAGAGCGAGTGCGGTGGGATGATGGCTGATACGCGTATTATCATAGCCGATTGGCATGGCGGACACACGCAACCGCATTTTTATCCTGGCCATGGTCCGTGTTTTCGCGGCAGCGAAGATGAATGGAGATCGTGACACGACATTTCCAGTACGCTACATTTGCGGTGACACGGTGCGTGATGGCGGCGTCCAATGCGTTCGTCAACAAGGTTGTTCTTCGATTTTGCGATGAAGCATGCGACAACTAACGTAAATACAGGAGATCTACAACATGGGAGCTTGGGCAGAGGACACTTTTGGAAACGATACGGCGTGCGATTGGATCGGTGCGTTCCTGGACGATCCCGGCTTGCCTGCCGTGAAGTCCGCCATCGAGGCTGTGCTCGAAGCGGAGGACTACCTCGACAGTGATGAAGCCTGTGATTGCTTGGCGGCATGCGAAGTGATCGCCCGCCTTCAGGGCAAATGGGGACTGCGAAATGCTTATAGCGAAGAACTCGACCAGTGGATCGAAGCCAATCCGACCGAAGTTCCCAATGATTTAAAGGCAGCTGCTGATTCTGCCATCGAGCGAATTCTGGGTACCGATTCAGAATTGCCTGAATTGTGGGATGAAGGTGGGCGCAATGACGGCTGGCACAAAGCCATAGACGATCTTCGCGAACGAATCCGGGGTTAACCATGCGATGAACGGAAACAGCCGATGACGCGGGTTCTGAATTGGAGTCCACCTGCTTATGGATGAAGACCTATTTACCAGCGTCGGTGCATCTCTTTTCCGAGGCGAAGTAGAACTCGCCGCAAAAAGCGCTGAGGATGCACTGCGTGCTCAGGAATCGACTCGATTCGCGTCACTGTTGACTTCAGGCTTTACCAATACTCCCAGCTCGGTACTCGATCACATCAACGGGTTTCTGATGGAGTGCAAGAAGGCTTTTGACGTCAAAGCGATATACTTGCCTCACAATGGCTTTACCTTCAATAATGATCGTTGGTACTTTGATGCCAACGCGTACGACATAGCCAAAGATATTGCGACAGATTACGAATGGCTCTGTCATCCCAGATCGATTGCCTGGGCATCTTTCACGCTTAAAGGACTGGAAAAAGCACAAGAAGATTTCCACTGGTATGTGAACGCAGAGAAGTTCGAAGATGAGAAATGGGAATCCATCGCTGCTAAGGCTGAACTTCTTGTGAAGGTTCGATTCGTACAATTGATCGCATCAGCACTCGCCAGCCGCTCCCTGGCGTTGCCCGTCCCCATTATCACAACAGCCTACAGCTGCGACTTCTTCTGCCGATTCGAGCCTTAACGCCCCGCCAGCCAACTGGCCGCCCGAACTAATGTGGGGGTAAACTGGACTAATTACCGCTTTCGCTGGGAGAAAGTCGTGCAGCTAGCGCGGCACAGGCGTGATCTCCACCGTTCGCGGCACTAAAATTAGTTTACACGTAAAGTATTTGCTTCAGTATCCGAATGGCCAATGTGCCTGGTATCCGGATCGGACGCGTCGACGGGTTCGGCAGAGTTTGCTTGTAGGCACGTCGACGCGTCCAATTTGGGATTAAGGCACTTAAATTTCGAAGTAAAAAGAGAGAAGAGGTTCCCGGACGAGTTGGTAGCATCCAAGCCCGAGCATGCGCCGTAGGGT
>JADLDX010000256.1 GCA_020846515.1 Pirellulaceae bacterium | reverse complement strand
GCACGAGTGCCCTCCTTACGATCTTGGCCCACTTGCATTTTAAGTCGATTCGCAAATACCAATATGGACTTGTTCTTTTTTCTGTACCTCTTTTTTTCTGTCTCGCTCCGGCCTGTACGTGCCCAGACTGGCGCATTACCGAGCGTCATTAATCGATTCAGGCGCCGAAGAGCTGGGGCCTAGAGATGCATCTGTAGGCGACAAACCGTGAGCTTGCCGACCTGCCAAATTGCGGAAGGGATAGTCCAAAGGTTTACGCCAATTGTTGACCATGACTACGGCTTTGCGACTGCCAGTGCCTGACGATTCGCTATCGACCTTGGTCGCATCTACTGATAATCGCGGTAAACGTGAAAACGCTACGTGCCCATCTTCGTAATAGATGTTGATGCCCCGACCATCGTGCGCATAGAACTCGTCGCGATCACCTTGAATCTTGGGCGCATCAGCCAGAATGGCCAGTTGAGCTCGACCTTCCAGGCGCGGACCAACGACTCGACCATTATCGATGACGCCAAAATTATAGGCATAGTCGCCGCCTAATTCTTCACGCCACATAGCCTGCTGCGCTGAACCGGCTTGCAAATACAAATCGGTGGATGGAATACAGACGATGCTGGGAGGCGAAGTTTCCGTGCCTGGAATACTGAAGCAACGCAGATTGCTAGGCGATTCGAGCAGATCATGATCCTTTAGTTGCAATACAAATCGACCGGCAAATCGCTCCAGACCCTCCGTGGGTATGGCCGGAAAACGTCGCTCAGGGCTGAGCATCGCCAATTGCGTCAAACCGTTACCCAAGATATGCAGATTCTCCGCACACTTCAGCCGACGGCTCAGCGAACGAGCCTCCAACATCAAAGGCAACATCAAACAGACCAGCGAGGCCACCGAGAGCGTTAGAAAAACTGAATCCCATAGATGCCGATTCGAACGAGCCGTTCCGGTTGACCAATCGGCCCCGCGCAACCGAACATGCGTTGCTGAGGACAGGTGCTGTGCCCCTTGCCGCGCAGCTATTAAAGCGGCTTGCTCCAGCACGCTATGATCGAACTGATGAACTTCCTGGGGCTCTGCATCAGCACCCTTTTCATCAGCATGCTTATCATCAACTTGGCTGTCATCAACCTGGTCAATGCGCGCCAGCGTTCGCGCTACCAGGTCGTCGGGAGGATCAATGGACGCCCTGAGCGAATCGAGCAACCCTAGGGCGGCGCGCAACTCATGCATGCGCACAGCAATTTTAGGGTCCGATTGAAGAGCAACCTCAACACGCCGAGCGAGAACCGCGTCGGCTTCGTTCAGCAGGTATTGTATGATTTCTTCGTCGCGAATATTCATAACTTCGACAGCGGTCTTTCGCGTTATTCGCCATACCAGTCAACTTACTTAACAGTACGTTTCCAAATATCGGCGAGTTTGCGAATTGCCGTGTGCACTCGACTTTTTACCGTACCGACCGGCACATCCAATATTTCCGCTGCATCGCGATATTGCAAACCTTGCAGGTAAACCAATTCGACCGCACTGCGGCCCGGTTCCCCTAGTTCGTCTAAGGCATCACGAATCTGCTGGCTTTGTTCCTGGACCACTAAGGAATCTTCGATACTGGCGCGGTGGTCAGGCAAGGCATTGGCATGAGTCGACTCACGCAGATCAGCTTGCGTAGTCGAAATATCCAAACTGCGGTAGCGACGTCGTTTCTCGCGACGCTTCAAATCAATGGCTTGATGCGTCGCTACGCCGTAGAGCCATGGTCGAAAACGACGGCTGGCATCAAACAGGGCCGCTTTCTTGTGCACTTGCAGAAACGTCAACTGAAACGCATCTTCTGCGAGCGAATCGTCACCCAAATAGCGACGGAGAAAACTATACAACTCCGTTTGATAGCGGCGAATGAGCGTCTCCAGACTGCCAAGATCGCCCGTTTGGCAGTAGGCCATCAAGAGCGCTTCGTCCGTAGCGGACTGGTCAACTAGCTCTGCCGCGAGTGTATCCTCAGATGAACCAGTGTCCTCTGGTGAGAGTGACACGGCAAGCGAGTTTGGTCGATTGAGGGGCATGACAAATCCTATCAGTGACCAGGGCGCTGGAGAATCTTCGCACCTAGATTGTAACCCGATCGTCGGGCAGAAATCCAGCGAACGGCTCTCCCTAATTTAAAAAGACTTCGTTCAGGGAGTGCTCGATGGTCCGACACATGCCTTCCAAATCCAGGTCGTCGTCATCGTCTCCAAACGGCTCTTCGACGTGCTCGGCCACGATTTCCATGCCCAGCATGAAGTAGGCTGTCATCGCCGTCATCGGTACGGTCCACCATCCAAAGTCCTCCACGATCCCCCAAGGGAGGGTAAGCAGAAACAATAGGATGACTTGCCGGGCGAAGACGCGATAGGACCGAATAATGCGGGTTTTTTGGATGCGTTCACAAGCACCGCAAATGTCCATCAGCCGCAGTGCCTCGGCATCTATGACCCGCAGTTCATGGCCGTCGATCTGATTGGCGGCTTTCCATTTAGCCATCAAACGATAGATTTCGTTGGCGATCGCCAGCGGTGCATGGGTCAACCTGGTCAGTTGCGGCTCAGCCAACGGCAAATTGACAGTGCGACCTGACTTCATCGTCGACAGCTCGGCGATCATCGACTGAGTAGCGGGCTCTTGACGCAAATGCAGTTTAAGAGCTACGGCAAAGTCGGTGAGCAATTGCCGCACGCGATCGCGATCCTCAGCGGTGATCGAGCCCAGACGAGCCACCTTCATGCCCAGGTTACGCGTCGCGTTGATCAGCGCACCCCACAACGTACGCGCTTCCCACCAGCGCGCATGCGCGGTGTTCGTTCGGAAGACCAACAGCCAGCCGACGATCAGCGACAAAGCCGCGTGCAACTCGGGAGCGGTATCGCCCATTTCGTGATAGGGTGATAACTCCTTGAGCATGGGCAAGCAACTGTACAACCCCGTCAGAGCCGCCAACGTCATCACATAGGACAACGTGCGTCCCGATCGAAAGTACTCACGGAACATAAACGTCCCTCATCAGTTCCTCAACTCTCGACCGCGGGCTTGTCCCGGGCAATATACTCAGACTGGTCACTTAGGCCCAAACAAACTTACGTTGGCCACCAACCCAGGTCATGATGGCTCGGCCCGTGAGCTCTTCGCCCAGCAGTGGTGTATTGCGACTGCGTGAACGTAGGGCCGCCGGCTCGACGATCCAGCGTTGCTCTGGATCGATCAGCGTCACATCGCCAGGCTTGCCAACGCGCAGAGTACCCGCATCGATATTGATCACGCTAGCCGGATTGAGCGACATGCATTCAATGGCTCGTGCCCAGCTCAAATGTCCCGGGCGAATCAGTCGCGAAATGACCAGACTTAAGGCTGTATCCAACGAGGTAACACCAAAGGGCACATTGTCCAGCTCTTGCATTTTCTTTTCAAGCGAACAGGGTTGATGTCCGGAACTGATCAAGTCGACCGTGCCATCGCGCAGTGCCTCCAGGCACGCAGCGATATGCACTTGATCGCGTAGCGGCGGATTGACTTTGTAGTTGGCATCAAAGGTCCGCAAGTTCTGGTCATCAAAACACAAATTTGTGATGCGTACGCCAGCGGTAACGCGCACACCACGTGCTTTACTGCGACGCAACAATTCGACCGAACCCGCGGTGGAAATACTGGTCAGGTGCAAGCGACCTCCGGTCGTTTCCAACATGCGCAAATCGCGAGCGGTCGCCAGGTCTTCGGCCTCAGCCGGCAAGGGAGCCAGTCCCAGAACCAATTGCGTCAGCCCTTCGTGCATGACACCGCCATGCGTCAGGCTGATCACCTCGGGGCGATCCAAAATAGGACGATCGAACATCAAACAATATTCCAAGGCACGCCGCAGCAGGGCTGTATTCTCGAGCGGTCGTGGTGCATCGGACAGAGCCACGGCTCCAGCTTCGACCAACGAACCGATCTCCGCCATCTCCACACCAACTCGATCTTTGCTGACACAGCCGATGACATAGACACGACAGCGATCGGCGCGGGCGGCTTTCTGCCTGACAAACTCCACGGCCGCAGCGGTATCGATAGGTGGGTCCGTGTTGGGCATGCAAGCGATCGACGTATATCCGCCGGCCAGCGCCGCCAGCGCACCGCTCAGGATCGTCTCATCCTCTTCACGACCGGGTTCACCCAATTCGGCTCCCAAATCCACCAAGCCAGGGATCAAGATCTGATCGCTAGCTGACACGCGTTTAGCGTATGCCGGAATATCGCCATCCAGCGGATCGATAGCCGCAATCTCGCCGTCAACCATTAGCAGTCGGCCGACGCGATCCAGATTCTGCGAGGGATCGATCATGCGCGCACCTTCGATCAACCAAGCGCGCTCACGGCCTTCGCCGCTCAAGGCAGATGCAGGATGACTCATGCTTTGGCTCCACCGCGATTTCCAACCAACAACCACAGAGCAGCCAAACGAATCGCAATTCCATTGGTAACTTGCTGCAGAATAACCGAATGCGGTCCATCAGCCACTTCGGGTGTAATTTCGACACCGCGATTGATGGGGCCTGGGGCCATGATCAGGATGTCAGGCTTGCTGTGCTGCATGCGTTCGGAATTCATCGCATACAACAAGGCATATTCATGCACCGAAGGAAATGGTCGCGTGGCCTGCCGTTCGAATTGAATGCGCAGCAGGTTCAATACATCACAGCGCGGCAGGATTTCGTCCAGGTTATAAGCGACTTCGATACCAAACTTTTCCCATTGCCGGGATACGAGCGTGGCGGGGCCACACACAATCACATGGGCCCCCAATTTCTTCAAACCCCAAATGTTCGAACGCGCCGTACGTGAATGAGCGATATCACCGACCAGCGCCACCGTCAGGCCCGCCAGAGAACCGCGTTTTTGACGAATCGTCAGGATATCCAGCAACCCCTGTGTGGGATGCTCGTGCGGACCATCACCCGCGTTGAGCACGCTGCAATCCATGTGACGGGCCAACAAATGCGGCGTCCCAGGCGCACTGTGCCGAACCACCACCGCATCCACACCCATGGCTTCGATGGTCTTGGCCGTGTCGATAAACGTTTCACCTTTGGCGACCGACGAACCGCCCGAAGAGAACTCGATCGTATCAGCACCCAAGCGTTTGGCGGCCAACGAGAAACTATTGCGAGTCCGAGTGCTGTTTTCGAAAAAGACGTTGGCGATCGTACAGCCGCGCAACAAACTCAGCTTTTCACGTTTAGAAGAAAAGGCGGCTTGCAATTGCTCGGCAGTATCCAGCAGCAAATTGATCTCGTCCGCCGTCAATCGCTCCAGATCCAGCAGATGACGATGCTGCCAAGTGGTGGGATATGTCGGCACCACAATCTCGTCATCAACATTCATGAATACTCACACTCCCATTGAACGCCAACCGCGTAGACATCCAGCCAGTTCCTGCCGTTGAGTTAGCATGCATGCGGCCCCATTTTTGGGCCCAACACATGCTCTAGACCATCCATCAGCGCTGGCCAGATTGTAGTGGCCCAGCAGAAAGAACGGGAGGAGGCGTTCGACCAAGGCTCAACCGCTTTTCAATTCTCAACCATCGGTGCCTCAGGCCGGTCGGCGGGCCGCCTAACTGGACAGCGCCACTTTGAATTAGCCGCTGGGCGTTAGCCCCGGTATTTTCAACGCCGCCGTAGTTGCGGGCCATTATCACGGGTAATCCCAAGTACGCCTGCGGCTGACTGTTAAACGACTGGGGATATCAGCCGCTGGGCGTTAGCCTAAGCAGGTGTTTCTGAACGCAAAGATTTCGGAAGTGGAAAATGCACTTCCTCCTG
Source organism: Pirellulaceae bacterium (assembly GCA_020846515.1). Taxonomy (GTDB): domain Bacteria; phylum Planctomycetota; class Planctomycetia; order Pirellulales; family Pirellulaceae; genus Aureliella. The sequence continues at coordinate 2,374 of JADLDX010000256.1, read as the reverse complement.
GCGAATGACCCGCTCATGCATCGTGGCACCATAGCGATTGACCAGCCAGTCGATAGTCTCCTGCACGACTGACTCAGGCGCGCTGGCACCGGCTGTAATCAGCACGGTTTCGTCGCCGCGGAACCAGGCCGGATCGATATCTTGAGCACCATCGATCAAGTAAGCGTCCTTGCCCGATTCACGCCCCAATTCACGCAGGCGTTGGCTATTGCTGCTATTCTGACTGCCGAGCACCACGACGATATCAGCCTGCGAGGCGAGCAGTTTGACCGCTTCCTGTCTATTCTGAGTCGCGTAGCAGATGTCCTCTTTGGGCGGACTCTCAATCCACGGAAAGCGTTCGCGCAGGCGAGCAATAATTCGATTGGCATCATCTACGCTGAGCGTCGTTTGAGTCAGGTAAGCCAGTTTTGTATCGGGCGTAAAGTTGAGATGGTCCACGTCTTCGCGATCTTCCACCAAAATAATCGCTTCCGGCGCCTCGCCCATCGTGCCCAGGACCTCGTCGTGCCCGTCATGCCCAATCAAGATAATCGTGTAACCACCTTTGGCATACTTGATGGCTTCCAGATGAACCTTGGTCACCAGCGGGCAAGTGGCATCAATGGCAAACAATTTTCGCTCGCGAGCAATTCGTCGAATCTCAGGCGACACGCCGTGCGCGGAGAACAAGACGGTGGAACCGGTGGGCACCTCCATCAACGAATCAACAAAGACCGCCCCTTTATCGCGAAATGTACTTACCACATACTGATTGTGCACGATCTCGTGATAAACATATATCGGCACCCCAAAACGTTCGATCGCCAAATTGAGGCTGTCGATCGCCATGTTAACCCCAGCACAAAAACCGCGTGGGGCCGCCAGTATGATTTGCATAGTCGTGTGAATGTTGCGAGTTGAATTTAAAAAGTCTTGGCATGTTCAAGCCGACAACCCCCGCATCGTTGGAGATTGTTTACGACCGTTTTTCGGCGTCGAGCTTAACGTGGGCCAAAAACCGTGGGCTAGCGCCCTGCTGCGAATCAGCCGGAATGCGCTAGCGTCCGGTTTAGTCGGACTAAAACCGTGGGCTAGCGCCCTGCGGCTGATTAGCCGCAAGCGCGCTAGCGTCCGGTTTAGTGGCAAAACCGTGGGCTAGCGCCCTACGGCTAATTGGGTTTAGCCCGACTAAAGACCGACGCCAGTTTTTCATTATGACGGAAGCTGAGTTATTGTGGGCCGGGACAAATGGGATTTTTCAAAGCAACTGGCCGAATTTGGTCCCGATCGAGTCACTCATCGTCTCGATAGCCTGGATCAAGCACAGGCTTACTGCCGCTTTGTCGCCCAATCGCATTACGAAAATTTCCAGATAGTGAGTCGACTGCTACCTCGACTGTTGCGCCAAGATTTTCATAACATTTACGCTTATTGTCGCTGGTCGGATGACTTAGCCGACGAAACCGCCAACCGGCAACAGGCCACGGCCCTATTGGGTTGGTGGCAGGCCCAACTGGACCACCTGTTCACCTGGCAAGCTTCACAGCCAACCGATGCAGTACTTTCGTCTGCAGCTTTGCCCCCATTGCACCCGGTTATGCAAGCCCTTGGCCCGACGATCATCAGGCACAACTTACCCAAACAACCGTTCGATGATCTGCTGAGCGCTTTTGTCCAGGATCAATCGACCAGTCGTTACGATAGCTTTGTGGAATTAAACGATTACTGTCGACGCTCGGCCAATCCAGTCGGACGATTGGTGTTGGGCTTGGCCCGCGCCGCCGATGATCCCGAGAACTTGCGATTGAGTGACGAGATTTGCACAGGGCTGCAGTTGGCTAATTTCTGCCAGGATATGCAGCGTGACGCGGCCATGGGACGCATCTACGCACCGCGCGAGTTGTGGGGTCGACATGGAGTGGATGAGTCGATGCTGATGAATGCCCGAGTAACCCCACAGCTGCGCCAGATGCTCCGCGAGTTCGTGCAAGTTGCTCGAGGGCGCCTGGATGCAGGTGCCATGTTGGCCGCCAGGGTACCACGTTGGTTAGCGCTGGATGTGCGTCTGTTTCGCGCCGGAGGCCTGGCCATTTTGCGAGAGATCGAACGGCAGAACTTCGATGTCTGGACGCGGCGTCCCACGGTTAGCAAGTGGCATAAAATCCGCTTGCTGATTCGCGCCTGCGTGGCCAGAGCGTAGACGAATCGCTCCGCGACTTGAATTTGTAGACGAATCGCTCCGCGACTCGTCAATAACTCTTCTGCATGTAGACTTCTATATAAAGTTTGCCTAACGAAAGAACCGCGTCACGGAGAGGGTGTGATTTAATTAAGAGGTGAATTTCCAGCCTCTCCGCGCGAGCGGATTTTTGAAATTTCACGTTGTCCATCG
>JADLDX010000255.1 GCA_020846515.1 Pirellulaceae bacterium | reverse complement strand
GCTGGCACAACGAATGCAGCCCTGTGGGTCAAAGAACCGCAAGGTCCGAGTGCTACCCAGTTCACATAACGTTCTAGTTCCAGTAGCATCTGCCAAGCTTAAGATTCAATTGACCGATAGTTTTATTAGCCCAGGTTTCATTCGCTCAGTATACCCCGTGTTCCTTAGCTAATGTCCACCGCAGGAAAGACAACATGACGGACTCGCTCTTGGCTCTCCTGAAACACTATGGCCAAACTCAACTCTGGCAGTTTGCGGATCAGCTTACGCCGGAGCGGCGCGACAATTTGCGCCAGCAGATCGAAGCCATCGACTTCCCACAGTTGACTAACCTGGTGGCCGGCAATGACAAAGCGGTCGATTGGCACGCTGTGGCCGCAGCCGCCTCTCCACCACCGGCCGTGCGTTTGGGTCAGCCCGATACTCACTATTCGATATCCGATGCACGCCAGGCTGGCGTGCAGGCGCTGCGCGATGGCCAGGTGGCTATGCTGCTGGTCGCTGGCGGACAAGGCACGCGCTTGGGCTTTGATCTTCCGAAGGGTATGTTCCCAATCGGACCGGTCAGCGGTCGTTCGCTATTTCAAATGCTGTGCGACCGCTTGAGCGCGATGAGCCGCCGGTATGGTGCCGATATCCCGCTATATATCATGACCAGCCCCGCCACTGACGCGGCTACCCGCGACTATTTCGCCAAAGAGGATCGCTGCGGACTCAACGCCGATCAATTGCACTTTTTCTGCCAAGGGCAAATGCCGGCCGTGGATTCGGCCAATGGTCATGTGCTCTTGGCCGCCAAAGATGAAGTCGCCCTGAGCCCGGATGGTCATGGCGGAATTGTCGCGGCACTCAAAAAATCTGGCAGCCTGGACGACGCCAGGCAGCGCGGCGTCAAACTGTTTTACTATGCGCAAATTGACAATCCATTGGCCGAGTTGTGCGATCCAGCCCTAATCGGCTATCACCTGCTGGCCCATAGCGAACTGACCACGCAAGTTGTGCGAAAGCGTTTTGCCAAAGAGAAGGTTGGCAACGTGGTTTCAATCGATGGCAAAGTTCAGATCATCGAGTACAGCGACTTGCCGGACGATATCGCCCAACAAACCACGCCCGACGGTGACCTGCGACTCTGGGCCGGGAACATCGCCATCCACGTGTTTGATTTGGCATTCCTCGAGAAAGTGGCCAACCAGGCCGACAGCGGCTTGCCATTCCATCGCGCGTCTAAGAAGGTCCCGCATGTCGATGACCAGGGGCAACTGGTTTCACCCACGGAACCCAATGCGACCAAATTCGAACGTTTCGTGTTCGATCTGCTGCCCATGGCCAATAACGCGTTGGTCGTCGAGTCCGATGCAGCCCGCGTCTTTGCGCCGGTGAAGAACGCCGATGGAGCCGCGGTCGACACACCCGAACTGGCGAAAGCGGCCATTCTGAAGTTGCATCGCAATTGGCTGGAAGCCGCTGGCGCCCGCATCGATGAGGGAGTGCGGGTCGAGATCCATCCTGGCTGGGCGCTCGATGAATTAGAAGTCCAAGAAAAAATTCACGGTGATCTCCATCTGACCACCGACACCTTCTTAATGTAGCCGACATCCCGTAATGATTTACTTAGGGTGTTCGGCGTGCCGCAGAGGCATGTCCTGTGGTGGATCACATGCCTGTAGCGGATGGTGTCAGGCTAGTGGATTGGTGGTGTGCACGGAGTGGGCGGTCGCAAGAAGATACGAAAAGGCTATGGATAACCCCGCTTGGGCCGATAGTGATGCTCATTTACCTATCCTACAATGCCGATGCTAATCTTAACAAAATTGTCCATTTTAAGAGCATTCGTCGGGGAGATACGTAGTGTTACACGCGGTTATCATGGCGGGCGGCTCTGGTACGCGCTTTTGGCCTGCGAGCCGGGTCGATTTTCCTAAGCAGTTGCTGCGTATGGTTGGTCAAGAAACCATGCTCCAATCGACCTTTACGCGCTTAGGCGGACTGGTTTCTCCCGAACACACGCTGATCATGACCAATGGGCAATTGGTCCAGGCGGTGCGTGATCAATTGCCGACCATTCCACCGGAACAGGTTATCGGCGAACCGATGAAGCGCGATACGGCCGCTTGCATCGCCCTGGCCGCCAGTCTGATCACCAACGCCGATCCCGATGGCATCATGCTGGTCCTGCCGGCCGACCACGTCATCGAAACCCAGCAACAATTTCAAGACTGCATGCGCACCGGCATGCGCTTGATTGAGCAATCGCCGGATCGCATCGTGACCTTCGGCATTCGCCCCACCTATGCCGCCGAATCGTTTGGCTATATTCAGCGCGGAGTATCGCTGAAAGAGGCCCATGCAGGTGCGGCCTTCAAAGTGGCCTCCTTCCGCGAGAAACCCGATCGTCATACCGCCGAGCAGTACTTGCAGGCCGGCACCTACTATTGGAACAGCGGCATTTTCATGTGGCGCGCTCAGACGATCCTGAATGCGCTGCGCCAGTTTGAACCGACCATGATGCAGCACATCGATACGATTGCTGAGTCATTGGGCACGCCCCGTTTTCCGATTACGCTGCAACGCGAGTTCGAGAAAATCTCCGGCAAGTCGATCGACTACGCCGTTATGGAACGCTACGACGATGTGGCAGTTATCGAAGTGCCCTTCACCTGGGACGACGTTGGCAGTTGGCAAGCTATCGGGCGTTTGACCGCACCGGACGAACAAGGCAATTGTATCCAAGGTCGGTTCCTGCCGATCGAAAGCCAACGCATGATTGTCTACGGCCAGCCTGACCATTTGATCGTAACCATCGGTTTGCAGGATACGATTGTCGTCCACACGCCCAACGCCACGTTGGTGGCCCCGAAAAGTGAAGAGGAACGGGTTCGAGAAGTTGTCAAGCAGCTGCAGGCTCGCGGTTGGGCGGAGTTTTTGTAGCGGCTGCCAGGCCACTTGTTGCTGCCATCTGGGCTTTTGGTTGGCTTGCCGCTACCATAGCTGCAGCGGCCGGCCGGCTGATCCACCCATAAACATCTCTTAGCCTACCATTAGCCCTTTTTATGTCGCTCAGCAATTGGATTAGCGGACGAGTCTTCAAATTCGTCCATGGCAATAACCTGGTCTACAACACTTGTTGGGAAGATCCGAGACTCGATCGCCGCGCGTTGGAATTAACACAGAACGATCGCGTGTTGGTGATCACATCGGCTGGCTGCAACGCGCTGGACTACGCCATCGCGGGCGCTGGGCACGTGCATGCGGTCGATATGAACCCGCGTCAGAATGCGCTGCTGGAACTGAAAATCGCTGGCATTCGGCATTTGCAGTACGAAGACTTTTATCGAATGTTTGGCGAGGGGCATCACCCGCGGGCCGGCGAGCTCTACCAACAAACTCTGCGTGGTACGCTCTCCACTTGGGCCCAGAGTTATTGGGATCGGTGGATTAAGTTCTTCGATAACCCGAAACGAAGCTTCTACTTTCGCGGTACGTCCGGCAGTTTTGCACGCGGGATCAACTTCTATATTGACCGTGTGGCTCGCGTGCGTCCTGAAATCAATGTGCTCATGGAGGCCCAGACAGTCCAAGAGCAGATGAAGATTTACGAACAGATTCGCGATCGCTTCTGGAGTCGTTCGCTGCGATTTACGCTGAACCGCGACACGACACTATCGATGTTGGGTGTCCCGAAAGCTCAGCGTCAACAAATCGAAAACCAGTATCCAGGTGGCATCATCCAGTTCATTCAGGACTCGATGGAAGCCGTGTTTGCCAAGCTACCGATTCGCGACAACTACTTTTGGCGCGTGTACATCACGGGCAAGTACAGCCCGACCTGTTGTCCGGAGTACCTCAAGCCCGAAAACTTCCAGCAGCTCAAGGCACGTCAAGTCGACAATGTCTCGGTGCATACCGACAGCGTCGAGGGTTTTCTGACCAAGAGCGAAGTCCAGATCACGCGTTTTATCTTGTTGGACCATATGGATTGGCTGTCCGATCACTTTTTTCCGCTTTTGGAATCCGAGTGGCAAGCCATCCTCAAGCGGGCTGCGCCCAAGGCACGCATCTTATGGCGCAGCGGCGGGTTGCGAACTGAGTTCATCAATGACGTCAATGTGTTGGTCGACGGTAAACCGCGGCGGCTGTCCGAATTGCTCCGTTACAACACCGATCTGGCGGCACAATTGCACGAACTGGATCGCGTGCACACGTATGGCAGCTTTTATATCGCCGATCTAGCCGCTTGAAGGTGAGCATGTCGTTACTATCTGACCTGCGCATTCTGTATCACTTGGTGTTGCGACCTGTTCGCGGCAAGAGTCATGCTGAGCGCATGGAGAATTTCTATTCTGGACAAGCCGACGCGTACGACGATTTTCGTAAACGTTTGCTGCATGGTCGTGAAGAACTTTATCGACAAATCGAATTGCCCGAGCAGGGCATATGGGTCGACTTGGGTGGCGGTACTGGATCGAACTTGGAATTCATACGCGATCGAGTGCCGGCGCTGCGCCGCGCGTATGTCGTCGATTTGGCCTCGTCCCTGTTGGAAGTGGCGCGTCGACGTTTTGCCACCAACGCCTGGCAGCATGTGGAAGCGGTAGAAGCTGACGCGACCACCTGGCAACCGCCCGAGGGACAGGTTGATGTCGTAACGTTTTCGTATTCCTTGACGATGATCCCTGATTGGTTTGCGGCCATTGAAAACGCCATGCGGATGCTCAAGCCAGGTGGGGTGGTAGGCGTGGTCGATTTTTATGTGGCTCGCAAGCACGCTGCGGCAGGTAGTACGCGGCATTCGTGGTTCACGCGCAGCTTCTGGCCAGTATGGTTTGCCAGCGACAATGTTTTTCCGTCGGCGGATCATCTACCATTTTTACGCTCGCATTTTGAACAAATATGGTGCAAGGAGGCGCGCTCCAAAGTACCCTATGTACCATTGATTCGAACTCCGTATTACCAATTTATTGGTCGCAAGCGCTGACCGGTCATTTGCTTTAAGCATTGGCCGAGCCACGCGACGACCGCACTCTCGGCAGCGCAATGCGAGTACTCCTGACCGCTTTTGAACCCTATGGCCAGTGGCCGACCAACTCGAGTTGGCTGACGTTGGTCGAGCTCCTGCGCATTCGTCCGCCGACCAGTTGGCTGGTGACGCGCAGGTATCCAGTCGATTTTGATCGCCTGCATTCGGCGCTCTATAAAGATCTATCGCAGGGTTTTGACGCGGTGTTGCATTTGGGGCAAGCCCCTGGGAGTGCGACGGTGCGGTTGGAAACCTTGGCAGTCAACGCTGGTGGATCGATGAGTGAAAGCGGTGAGGGCGTCGAGCGTCTGATTGTCGATGGCCCCGAAGCTTATCGCTCGCACATGCCATTGAATCGTTGGAGCCAGCGTTTGCGAGAGCAGGCGATTCCCACGCAAATCTCGTATCACGCTGGGACTTACTTGTGCAACGCCATCATGTACTTGTCGCATCACTGGGTAGCGCAGTCTGATCGCATCATTCCCGTGGGCTTTGTGCATCTGCCCTTGGCCACGGAGCAGGTTGTCACTTCTTCCCAGCCGCTACCCTCACTCCCCGTCGCTACCCTCGCCCAGGCAGTAGCCATTATCCTGGACGATCTGCTAGAGCAAGCGGTTTGACTGCTGCGCAGCACTAACCCTCCCTCTGGGAGGGTCGAAAAAAACACGCGCGTAAGCGTGTTTTTTTCGGGGAGGGTGCATGCGCCGCACAGACGAGTCCGCAGCGAAATGCTTCATGCTTGGTTAGCACGGGAGGCCCCCTCCCCGACTGAGCTGACGCCAGTCGACCCTCCCGCTGCTACGCAGCAAGAGGGTTAGTTCCCGCGGCTGCGCAGCAGTCGAACTAACCCTCCCAGCGCAGCGCCCGGGAGGGTCGAAAAAACAGGCGCTACTGCAGCCTGTTTTTTCGGGGAGGGTGCGTGCGCCGCACAGACGAGTCCGCAGCGAAATGCTTCATGCTTGGTTAGCACGGGAGACCCCCTCCCCGACTGAGCTGCCGCTAGTCGACCCTCCCGCTGCTACGCAGCAGGAGGGTTAGTTCAGCAGGAGGGTTAGCGGCGCAAGGACCAAGCGCCGACGACTGGCCCGATGGCCAACGGCCAAAACAGAAACGCCGGATCAATCTGCGAGCGTAACGCGTCGAGCAAAAAGATCGAAGCGACGGTAATGCTAAAGCCCAAGCAAGTGGTCAACGTCAGAGCTGAACCGACCAACTCACGCGGCGCGCTGGCGGCATTCAAAGCGGATAGCTGAGGTGAATCGCCGACGACCACCAGGCCCCACACGATCAACAAGCCGATCAACCACCAACCACCCCACATATAAACCAGCGGCGAGATCAAACAGCAGATGGCCGAGAGACGCAAATTCATCACCGCCACAGTGCGACTGCCCCAACGGACTGCTGCCAGCCCACCTAGGGCACAGCTAATCGCGCCGCTGGCGATCACGGCGAACGCCAGCAGCGAACTGGACCGCGCATCGAACTTCAGTGTCGCGATCCACAGAGGCATCCAAGCCCAAAAGGCATACAGTTCCCACATGTGTCCAAAGTAACCGACCACGCAAGCACGAAATTCTGGTTGCCATAGGGATCGGTACAAGTCGACGACACGCACTGGCCCGCTTGAGCGCACGTGGGGCCCTGTCGTTACTGTGGCCACGACCAGACCACCGACCAGGGCTGCAACCGTTGAGCTCCAGATGACAAACTGCCAGTGCTCGACTAGGTTCAACGCTTGCATCAGATGAGGTGAGGCGGTCCCCAATACCAATGCGCCAACCAGGTAGCCTAAGGCTCTACCTAACCCTCCGACATACCAGCTGGCGGCCAATTTCATCCCGACCGGATAGACGCCGGCCAATGAAAATCCGGTCAGTAGCCGACATACAAGCACCAGAGAAACATTCTCCGGCGCCCAGAGCAAACCTGCGTTGCTCCCCGCCGCTGACCAGGCACAGAACAGGAACAACCAACGGAGTGACACTCGATCGGCCAGGCCCGTGACACCGAAGAGCAAGGTGCCGGCGATAAAGCCAAGCTGCACGGCCGTGGTCACCGCACCAATGCTGGCTTGACTTTGCCAGAGCTGGGTCAGTTCGCCCATGATGGCGTTGGGTGCAAACCACGTCGACGTCACGCAGACTTGCCCAAGCACGATCGTAGGTAAAATATGTTTAGGTACAGTTTGGTTATTTGACAAGATCGCCTGTAATCCGTTAGCGCGTACTCAACCATGGGTTCTAGCGGAATCGGCGCAAGCCG
>JADLDX010000254.1 GCA_020846515.1 Pirellulaceae bacterium | reverse complement strand
TATCTGCAAGCTCGTTCTTGGCAGCGATTCGATGGCTACCGACAGCCTGTGTTGGATTGCGAAATCCCCAAAGGCATTGTGATCTTACATCTGGTGCGCACCAACGCGACCGGTGGGCACATGTGTACCGTCATCGACCATGTGGTGCATGACACTTGGAACCCGACCGACGACGATGATTACGTCGTCATGAGCTACTGGACGCCGCCAGTCAATGTGGATCAACCTGGCATTTCGACCATTGGCACTCGACCGCAGGCCAACAGTCGCCAGGAGTTGACACAGCAGGAGTTCGATAAAATTCTGCGACGTTTGCGCGCGTTGGACAATACGGCCAGCAATTCCGCTAGCACGGAAGGCGAAAAACACAACGCGCTGCGCATGATGCACGACTTGATGCTGCGCCATAACCTGTCACGCGACGATATCGTCGATGATGATAACGTCGAAGGTGTACAGTTCACGCGCAGGGCCTGCCCACTCAATTCTCGTCGGGCTTGTACTTGGGAGATCATGTTAGCGCGTTATATCGTCGAAGAGATTTTCCCTACAGTCCAGTGGTACTCGTCGACCAGGGGGCACCGCACGATGATTTGGTACTACGGACCTCGCTCGGACGTGGAAAATTGTTTGGCCGTGTTTCGCGAACTGCTACTGACGATCGCGACCTCAGCCATGTTGCAGTACGGTGGTTATACTCGAGGTAGCGGGGCTTCTTATGCAGAAGGCTACGTGAGCGGTTTGCCCCGATCAAGCACTGCCGACGAGAATAACTCGGCGTCTTCTTCGGGTTCGAGCACCAGTTCAGTGGTCAGCGAACGCAGCTTGATTCAAACGCGAACGTTGGTCTTGCATGGTGCAGCTACCAAATGGTTAGATAGCGAGTGCAATGTGCGATTGACCACCAGTCGTCGCAGCGGTCGTGGCCAGCGCGATCCCGCGGCGGCCAATCGTGGTCGTGAACATGGCGCCAGTCATAAACTGGATGTACCTGGCGCTCGCAAACGCATTACCGGAAATTGAGCGTGTGCGTATTGATCACTTCTGTGCGAAGAGCTCGTCAAAAAACGCACGCATGGCTGACCATGAACGCATGTCGGCTTTGGCGTTGTAAGCGGCGCCAACCGAGTTGTCATTGCCAGCCATCTTCTGGGTAAAGGAATGGACCGCACCGGAGTAGTAGATCATTTGCCAATCGACTTTGGCTTGATTGAACGAGGCCTTCATGGCATCGATCTCAGCCACAGGGACAAACGGATCGTCGTTGCCATGACAGATCAATACTTTGCCTTTGATGTTCTGCGCGTCGGCAGGAGTTGGCGCGTCTAGTCCTCCGTGAAAGCTAACAAAACCAGCCACGTCGGCGCCGCTGCGCGCCAATTCGAGAGCGCCGGTGCCTCCAAAGCAATATCCAATAGCGGCCAGTTTACCGGGTGCGACTCCGGGTTGTGCCTTTAACTGATCCAAGCCCAGGTTCAGCCGGCGACGATACAGTTGGCGATCCTTCTTATACACACCGGCTTGTTTACCAGCCTCTTGCGTATTGGCAGGTCGCACTCCTTTTCCGTAGATATCCAGCGCAAAAGCGACATAGCCCAGCTCGGCCAGTTGCCGACAACGGGTTTGTTCATACTCTGTTAGGCCCAACCATTGATGAACAACCAATATGCCCGGCGCGCCAGACGTCGTGCGGGCAGGGTCCCAAGCGACAAAGCCTTCCAGCTTGACTTCGCCATCGCTGTATTCGACCAGTTTAGTTTGAACTTCAGCCATCGCCTGCGCACTCCAACCGGCGGCGAACAAGCAACCGACCAATAGTCCCAGCAAATATTTCATGGGTAAATTCCTTCAGTGAATAGGGCAATCTTCCAAGCGACTTGATTGTAATCACTTCCAGGTCGGCTAAGCACTTCGATACATCCGATTCGGGATTAAGGCCCTCTCACGGTGATCAAGAAGCAGCGGATTTCCTCACTTGAGTTTGATCGGGCACATAGGCTTGATGGCCGCGCGGGCACTGACCCAACTCTTCTACTGGGAACACGGGAAAATGGGAAAGCCGGAAAAGCTCAGCGACGTTGTACGACGATTTCGTCCAAACGTCCTTCCCAACTGGAGTCGCGATGCCCGCGACCACCGAAAAACAGCTCGTCCCATTCCAAGGGCAGATCAAAGGCTGCTTCCGTTTCGATTTCGGGTTTCCCCGCGGATGCAATCGAATTGCCAGCACCTACCAGTTTGTCGATGAATACTTGAACCTTTGAACCGTCTCGCTGGAATCGGACTTGTGCCCAGGTCCAGCGTGGAATAGCGGTCTGGCCGATGATGGGTTCTTGGGTGCCCGATTGAAAGATCAACTTGCCTGCGTTTTCGCCCATGCCGACCATACCTAATGCATCGCCGCTGGGCGTCAAATTATGGTTGCGGTCGCGTCCAAAGATCCAACCTGCGATGGGACGCGCGTCCAAGGGCATGCCGTTCCAAATCCAAAGTGTAATGGAGTACCGATCCTTCAGTTCGGGGATCCGCGCGCGAATTCTGCCGCCAGCCATATGGGCCGCGCGATTGACTTCACCGCTGAGGCAGTATTCCTTGGACTCGGGGCCTTCCAGAAAGAAGACCACGCCTGGTTCGTAAATTGCGTCTAGATGCGAACCCGAAGAATCCACCACGCGTGGCCCTTCCAATTCGTGCAAGCGATAGTAGGCTGCGGGCTTGGCGCTCAGGATCGTTTGCGCTGCCGGTCCGATCGATTGAGTATGTGGTCTTCGCGGACGCCTGGCGACTTGTTCCAACAGATTGATGGCGGCTTCGGCAATCTTGGGTTCGGCCTCGACTTCCAGGCCAGCCGATCGTGCGGCCCAAGTGTTATAGCCGCCCAGTCCATGTTGTTCCGGGGGTGGGATGTAACCATCCCCGCCGTTGGCCAGTTCGATGACCATCGTTTGTTCCAATGGGCTCTGTCGCTTCAACTTGATGCCGGTGAGCGCATAGGTCTCAGTGGGTGTTGTCGCAATAGCTACTGTACCGATGCGCAGTGCTTGAACGACGACATCGGTTGCTTGCCGTTGATCGAGCATTACTTGTTCTCGCGCGTAGACCTCTTCGGTGGTCTTGGGCAATCGCGAGCCCATTTGTTCCACGATGGCTTGGGCCCATTGCAAACGCTGTTTATCTGGAACTCGATACTTCAAATGCAGTCGAGCTTCGGCCATTGCCAAGTCGGCGGCTGGATCGTACTTAATTTCTTGCAGGGCCTCCATGGTGATATCCAAGAGGCCGTTGGTGTATTCGTCGATCTTGATCGTGTCGAATTTGGTTGGGGTTTGTTTGGTGTAATCCATTCGCCAGATATCGCCGCTGCATCCATGCGACATGATACCCACAAACGGCGGCTTGCCTGTGCTTTGACTGGAGAGACGTTGTTTCAGTCCTTCGCTGAAGCGACCAAAGTAATCGGCGCTTACCGGTTTTTCGCCGCTAAAGTAATGCATCGAGAAGTTACCCAAGACGGCGATGGGCCGGCCATCGAGGGCTTGAATCGACAGCATGGTCAAATCGGGATCTTCTGGTCCCGATTCACCCGTGACATCTGCCCAGATGCGACCAGCATGCATATTGGCCCGGACAGTTAAATTTCCAAACGGGTCTTCGACCACGCGATCGGGCCGTCGTATCCAGCGTCGCACAGCCGTGTAGTGGGCCGCATTGCGCTTGGCCCAACCGATTTGCGCTGGTTCAAGATTCGCGACGGCTTGCTCTATCGCGTCGGCCAATTTCAATCGCAGGTAAGGTATATAGGTTTCATCCGCGTCGGTTCCCAGACAACCCATCGATGCGGGGACCGAGTGGGCATGGGTAGCGGAGATCAACATACGATCGGGGCGAATACCAGTGCGTTGGGCCGCCAGCGCTTTCGCCTCGTCCAAGAAACTGCGCGACATCATGCAACTGTCTACTACGACGATCGCCAGCCGTTCATGGCCGTCATCCAATACGATGGCCCGAGCATGGATGGGAGTTGTAGTCTGGTTGGCTGATCCAGCAGTCATACCGCCATTGATAATGACCGGGTACTGCTGAGGCGTTACCTCCATCGCGACCGCACCGGCTCGCAGTTGTGATTGAGCCATGATCTCCTTCCAATTCGCAGTCAACAATACGAGAGCCAGCACCAGAATGTAGCTGCGCATGATTGGGTCCTCTCCAAGAGACAACTGGTACGTCGACAGGTCCGGTTGGGACTAAAGGATTACTCATCTGCGGCGGATGGTACCGACCGCAGTTCGATTTCAATGTGGTTCGATTGGCCCTTTTTAATCACGGCAGTCAACCCCGATGTTTCTTTCTTACCATACTTCTCTGGCACCAGGTGTTTGGACTTTTCGCGATTCTTGACGGCCGTCGGACCCATCATAGCCTCGTACCCCTGGCCACTGTAACCGGACTTGGCTAAGTCCGGGGAGTTGAGCTGGACTTTATTGGCATCAAACTTGACGACCGTTACTTGGTGATGGCCAACCAAGGCGCCATCGTTTAATCCAAAAGTCGATGTTTGGAACTCGCCGCGCTCATTGGTGGTGCCATAAGAGGGCCTTGGTCCACCTTCGGTAGGGTGAAACATCACGTTCGCCTCAGCGACGGGTTGACCGTCAAGCGTAACGATGCCAGAGGCCGATTCCAGATTTTCCGGGCGACTGCCACACCCAGTCAGCCAACCTGTCGCCAACGCTATCACCAGGCCAATGCCAAACGATCGGCGAAACAAGACATTGGCAAATCGATTGAAGCGCATCTGGAAACTCCTGCGGAAGTTCATTCAAATTGAAAGCACGTCGAGCTTTCGCTCACACGCGCAGAGGCCAAACTACCCACATGAGAAAAATCACGTGGGTAAAGGCACATTTATTGTGGAATAAAGGTGGAGGGTTTTTCGCCAGCAACATGGACTCTTCCCCGTCACGTCCTTCACGAAGTGACCGGGCCACATGTGCACGGCGTTACAGCTGGCTTGGGCCAGTACCTGTTGCTTATTGTCTCGTGCTTATTGCCAGCTATCAACTATTTGACCATCGCGGCGGTCACCCAATCGCTGGTATGTCATGTAATCGATAGCCGCTGGCACAAAGTGAACGGATCCGTCGCACAAAACGAATTGAGCCCCGCCAGTATGCAGGCTCTTAAACCCTTGCGACATATTCCAACTGCGAAAGTGTCTGCAATCTTCTGTGCCACCAGTCGTATCGTCCTTGCCACCGTTTTCGTTGCGACAGGTCGGGTGATTGATCGGCGCTGTGGTGGCTACCCAAATCGCGTTGTAGTGCGACCAGGGATGATACTGGCTGTGATCACCACACAATGGCCGAATCTCCCCCATGGCGATCACATTGGACATGCCATCCCGGATATCGCGTAGTTTGGCCGACCAATTGAATCGCGATGTAACCCCAGAGATCGTGTTGCCGCTCACGTCACTGCCGGAGTCGCCATGGCCAGCAGTCCCGGTACCAAAGTCATTGCCGTTCAAACCTGGGCAACGTCCACCATCGGGCATCAATTGGTTACCCATCGACATCGCATAGTTGGAATTGGATTTGTTGGGTACATCGCTGTAGGAGTCTGATGGACAACGAAAGTTCGGCAGGTCCTTTTGCAAAGGCGGGGGACTAATCGACGACCAACCTTTCAGTCCATAGCCCAGATTGCACATCTGCAAATCAACGCCATTGATGGACCAGTCGGTTGGCGACAGGATCAGTTTGGAAAAGTCGAGTTGCTGATGGAGCGTGGATTGCTCAACGAACGGCAGGAGCTTGACCAGCTGGCTACCCTTGCCGTATTTCGTTCGCCAGCCCGGATCTTGATGCGGATTAGTGCCATAAGGAAACGACCTATGAACACTTTCGTAGTTCATCAGGGCCAATCCAAACTGCTTCAGATTGTTCGAGCATGACATCCGTCGAGCGGCTTCACGAGCCGATTGGACGGCAGGTAGCAGCAAACCAACTAAGACACCTATGATTGCGATAACGACTAACAACGCGACCAACGTAAACGCTGGTCGTTGCCCAACGGGCCTCTGCATATTTCGAGTCCGAAGTAAACGAGAACAATGAATCAAGAAGCCTGACCTAGGTGCATAATGTGAGTCTAGATAAGCTGTACGGGCCTTGCGGGCGTCATTATGATGCAGGCAGATTTGGGATGTCAAGCGAACTAACCCTCCCGCTGCGTAGCAGGGAACTAACCCTCCTGCTGCGTAGCAGCGGGAGGGTCGCCTGGCGTCAGCTCAGTCGGGGAGGGGGCCTCCCGTGCTAACCAAAGCATGAAGTGCCCGCTGCGAACTCGCCTGTGCGGCGCACGCACCCTCCCCGAAAAAACAGGCTGCAGCAGCGGAACTAACCCTCCTGCTGCGTAGCAGCGGGAGGGTCGGCTGGCGTCAGCTCAGCCGGGGAGGGTGCCTCCCGTGCTAACCAAAGCATGAAGGACTCGCTGCGGACGCGCCTGTGCGGCGCACGCACCCACCCGAAGGGCCCGAAGGGAGGGTTAGTTCTCTTGGTCGCGCCCGGTCACCTGCACC
>JADLDX010000253.1 GCA_020846515.1 Pirellulaceae bacterium | reverse complement strand
CTTCAATCCCACCAACGCGCCGCAGAGGTTCGGCTTGCGCAGCGATGGCGATTCTGTGCCAGTCGCGGGAGCCAGTTGGTGGTATGCCTCAGGCCAGAGCGGCCAGGACCGTTTATCGATGATCGACTTGCCAGGCTTTGGCACGGTGCGCGTGCCGTTTGAAGCAGCAGCCAAGGCCAGCCCCAAACGCCGCGAAGCCACGCTGGTGCAAAGCGATGGGTTACTCATCAATGACTTTCTGGAAGCGCAAATTGATGCGCGCACTGGAGCCCTGCGTAGCCTGCATATGCCTGGAAAACGCGGCAATCGCTTCAGTTTGCAACTGGCCCGGCGCGAAAAGAAGGGTGCCTCCGAACCGCAATACTCGCAGATGCAAGCCAGCGAGATTCAAGTCCTCGAAAACTCCACCATGCGCGGCGCTATTCGAGCGATTGGTTCTTGTTTGTTGGACGGGCAACGCACCGCTGACTTCGAAATCGATTACGAAGTGCTCCGCGGTCAACGCGTGCTGACGGTCCGAGTGCGCTTGAAAAACGTCGTGCCTTTAACCGGTTCGCCCTGGTCATCGGCGTATGTCCTGCGCTCGGCTTGGCCCAATGAATCGTCGATCATTTCGACGCGGAACTGCGCAGGGCGTCAAACGTTTTCTTCCGGCAAGACGGTCGCCCCGGACTTGATTGAGATCGATGATGTCGATCATCGACTGTACCTGTTACCATCCGGGTTAGCATTCCACCAACGCGTCGACGCGCGCTTCCTGGAAACAATCTTGACCAGCGGTACGACAGGCGGGGGTGAGTTTCAGTTGGGGGTCGGTGTCGATTTGCCCAACGCCATGGTTTCGGCGTGGCAGTACCATGATCGAGCCTATGCGGTGCCGCTGCCGAAAACCGCATCAGCCGACAAGTCATCGTCCCAAGTTGCTGCGGCCGCGTGGCTGATGAACATCGATGCCAAGTCGGTGTTGATGCACCTGGAAGCGCCGCTGATGCATGCTGATGGATATTGCTGCGGACTGCGATTGCATTTGACTGAGCTAGCGGGAAAAAGCGTCACAGCGCGCATTCGAGCCATCCGCGAAGTGATCGAAGCGCATCGCGTCGATTATCTCGGCGGTCGCATCGCCAAGCTGACCGTGGAAGGCGATACAACTTCTATCGCTCTGCGTCCAAACGAGATGACCTTTGTCGATCTGACCTGGAAGGTGTAATACGCACAAGCGCAAGGGTCAGCGCTGTGTGTTGCCTAGGCGCGCGGTCTCCAATAAAAAACCCTCTGGCAACGCGGGAGTTGCCAGAGGGTCTGGGTCATCGAAACCTGATTTCGAAATTGTGGGTTGGCGGTTGTTTTCGACGAAACGCTTACTCGCGAGGACGAATGACACCGGTCAGGCCGGCGTAATCGACGCGATCATCGGTGTGCCACAGAGGCTGGCCCAATTCGACGCGACGGCGCAGGATCTCAATCTTTTCAGATGAGCCAGCTGGGGCATCGGTTGGCAAAAAATGGTCGCCGTGTTCTGGATCGAAGTCTTCGTCGTGACCGTACTTTAAGATCGCTTCAAAAACATTCTTGCAAACTGACATCAAAAGGTCCCTCAAGGAAAATGAAACGGTATATGTCACTGCGAAGCGGCCAAGCCGAGGTGCCGACCGTTCGCGATTTCTGCTCTGAATTACTTATTCAAGTCTCAAATCAACCTACAATTCACGTCGTGCAACGAATGCCCCCGTATGACTTCAATCGACGGGTTCAACTCCCCAGTACTTTATGCGGCACACTACCGCCAGTCTTCGGGGCACTCTAAGCAGAGACGCCGGTTTCACTTCCTTGCCCGGTCCACTTCCAGGTTCGCATTCCTTTCTCAGCATTCCCTACTGAGGCTGCAAAGACACCTACTGCATTCAATCGACGCACTTAACTCGGGCTCATTTAACTCGTGACACGGGTTCAATTAACTCCGGTTCGATTCTACTCTTAGCTGTCGGCTCTTGGCTAGCAAACTTTGGTCATGGGATCGTTTGTCATTCGTTTCGGCGTCGGTCTCTAGTCGGGCTCAACCGGACGCTAGCGCGTTCCGGCTAATTCATCAACCGGGCGCTAGCCCACGGTTTCTGGCCCACTTAAAAAACAACGTCTTTCGTTTCCATCGCCACCACGCGGCCAAATCGAGCCGGCAGGTGCTGACGAATTGTGCTGACCAAGCGATTATTTCCTCCAATAGTCTACTGTCAAGAATTTTGCGCTAATTTCCCCACGACTTTTGGCCGCACGAGTGGGTCCAACAGCACGATAGTTGCCCTAGCAAACATGGGCCGATTGATCGCTCAACGATAAATTCTTCCATCAAGCCAACGCAATGGATCAACTGAATTCCTCGCTGCGGCGATTTGAGTCCCATTGACACGCCTTAGCGGCTCGCTCTCTCCCGCACTAGTCAAGTACGATCAAGTTGGATTTTTAGTGCGACGTTGCAGAGCCCCCCAACGTTGAAAGTCACGCATTAGTTTTAAGTGGGGGCAACTCCGTCAGCAAACGTGGCCGAAAGCCGCACAGCCTTTTGTGTCGCAACGCACTAGAAAACGGAGGGGCAGTGGACACTTAGTTTGCTAGACGTAGCAAGGACTTACGTGCCCTCGTGGCTGGCGAATTGCCGCCACAAACCGACGGCCAACTCACCACTTCTGTCGGCCCGTTAAGGCATCAGCCAAAATGTCCTTGTTGACATGCTCAAGCAGGCTGCCACTGGTGACGCCGCGCGCCAGTCGCGTGATCTGCACCGGAAACTCGGACAGTTGATTGGAGATGTAGAGCGCCGTACCATCGCCTTCGACAGTTGGGTTGGTGCCCATGATGACTTCGACGAAGTTGCTCCGGCGCACGCGCTCCACCAACTGAGTGACCGTAATCTGGTCGGGCCCCACACCTTCCAGCGGCGATATACGTCCCAGCAGCACGTGATACAAGCCTCGAAACGCACTGGCCTGCTCCAACGCAATCAGATCGCGCGGCTGCTCGACTACGCACAAGACGGTCGGGTCGCGCCGCGTATCGGTGCAGATGTTGCACAAATCGCCTTCGGCCAGGTTGAAGCACACGGCGCAGTAGTGCACATTCTCACGCACCGAGCGGATCGCATCGGCCAGCGCTAACGCTTCGGCCTTGTTCGTCCGCATGAGATGATAGGCCAGACGCTCAGCCGACTTGCGGCCGATGCCTGGCAAGCGTCCAAGGTGCTCGATCAAGTCTGAAACTGACTGGGAGAATTCCATTATCGAACAATCACAGGCTGGCCAGTGCCTCTTGCAGTCCAGGAATCTCCATACCACCGGTGGCCTCACGCGCCATATCCAGGTGCATTTTGCGGACTTTGGTTAGCGCTTCATTCAGGGCGATGGGAATCAACTCTTCGAGCAACTCGACGTTATTCTGCGCCACCAAATCGGGCGCCAGTCGTATGTGCACCACCTCGCCCAAGCCGGTCAATTCAACCGTCACCGCAGGTCCCCCTGCGGCACCACTTACTTTCTCGCGGCCCAACTGGTCTCGCAACTCTTTGATGCGAGGCCCCAAGTTGCTGGCAGTGCGAAGCATTTGAGCAAAACCGGTCAAGTT
>JADLDX010000252.1 GCA_020846515.1 Pirellulaceae bacterium | reverse complement strand
TGGTACTGTGGGTGGCCGTAATCGCCATCTTCACTGGCTTGCGCATGGTGATCGAGTTTTTTTCGATAGCGCACGCGCCAATTCCGAAGAATGCAGCCATCAAGCCCCAGTTGCAAGCGGCCCTATCGGTGTTGGCGATAGCTACGTTTTTGCTCGCCATCTTTGGTGCCGGCTGTTTCTCGCCCGCGGGCTTGTGGCGAAACGCATTGAAGTTCAAAGTCAGTCGACTTTGGATACTGTTCATTATGCCTTGGTGTCTAGCCACAGTGGCGGGATCGCTGCTGTTGGTATCGCTCGACAAATCGGAACTGGCGACCAGCCCGGTGGGCCAGATGGTGGCTTCGTCGACCGAGAGTCCACAGAATGCGGCCGCTTCGCCAGCCCTCACCACGGCTGCTTCGCAAGCCGTCTCATCCAAAACATCGACTGTGACTTCGCCTGTAACTTCACTGGGGCAACCATGGCCGAAGTTTTATTGGAACTTGGCCCAAGCGGCCTTAGTACTAGGAGTGCTGCACTTGCTCTTAGGCCTAGTGGCTTTTCGCGCTCCTATCCGCGCTGGCTTCGCAGGGTTGATCGCCGGAGCCATCTTGGGCCCACTGCTTTTGCTCTTCGCCAAATTTTTGATGGAATCGACCACGGGCACGGTGGTGGCTGCGGTCGCCACGGTCGGTGTGCCCGTATCTTTGTTTAGTTATGTCTTAGCCAACTTCGCGATGATCGGCTTTTGCAGTACGAAGATAGAGGAGTTGGATCGCGAATGGTGGTCGAGCATCAATTCCAGACTGCTGATGATTGGTACGGGCTGGGCGATTCTCATGGCGATCAGCATCTACGGTCCGTGGTTGCTGGCCTTAATTTGGTTGCACAGCAACTCTTGGTGGGGATACCTGACCAGTGCCGCCGGCCTGGCTTGGTTAGGTACATTAGCCGCTGGTTTACAGGCTGCGCAAAGCAGCGACACGGAAAGCAAGCAACGCGGTGGCTTGAAAGAGGCCTTTGCTCAAGTGGCGCCAGTGTTATTCATCACTTCGCTCTTGTTGGCTTCTGCCTTCATCCTGAACTGGATCGTCTATGACATCTACGCGTGGATGACTAAGAGCGAAACGTCGAGGTTTTTCCAGCAATTACCAAAGCTTTTGACGAATTTGGAATCTGAGAAATGTCCGATTCCGAACTGTGATTTAGCTATTTTGCCTGTTTGGGCAGCGCTGCTGATTGCGACAGGCGTGCTAGGCATTTTCTCGCACGTGTTAGGGCTCTTTATTGGTGTTAACACGTTCTCGCTGCAGAACTTGTACGCCAATCGCCTGGTGCGCTGTTACTTGGGTGCGTCGCGAAGTAATGGTGAACGTTCGCCGGAGCCAGTCGTCAATATGGATATCAGGGACGACGAATCCCTGTCGGGACTCTTCCCTGGTCCGCAGTCCCGTAAGCAAGGCGTGGTCCCAGACGATTCAGCCAAAAGCAAACGCCAAGTCAAATCGGGTGCAGCGCAGCCAGATCTAACGGCAGAGAAGTGGGGCCCGATTCACATCATCAATGGCGCGCTGAACCAAAAGGCTAGCACCGTGCATGCTAGCGAACGTGAGAATATGGCCGCCGGTCAGCGTGTGGAGGAGCGACGCGCGGAGAACTTGCAGTTCTTGGAACGTCAAGCGGAATCGTTTGTGTTTACACCGGTCTACTGTGGTAGCGAGTCAACCGGCTATTGCTCGACCGACGAGTTTGCCAAGAACATTAAAGTGGGTACGGCCATGGCCGTATCGGGTGCGGCTGTGTCACCCAACATGGGCTATCACTCATCACCCGCGATCACCGCCTTGTTGACCGTCTTCAACATTCGACTCGGTGCCTGGTTTGGTAATCCCGGCAAGCCGGAAACACGCAACAATGACAATCCGGCGGCTAGCGCAGGGCTGCTGCTGTCGGAGTTGACCGGTATGACAGATTCCAACAAATCGCATGTGTACATTTCCGATGGCGGTCATTTCGAGAACATGGGCGTCTACGAACTGATTCGCCGTCGTTGCCGTTTTATCGTCGCCATCGATGCAGGGGCCGATCCCAAGTTTCATGAAAACGTAGGTCGAGTCGTGCGCCAGGTGCGCATTGATTTTGGCATTTGGATCGATGTCGATACGACCGCCATAACTCCCAATCAGGACGGTCGCTGTGCGGCACACGTCGTGGTTGGCCGAATTCATTATGGCGACATCCACAAACCGAGTCCCGCTGATAATCAGGCAGGTAAACCCGGGGAAAAGTTACCCCACCAACATCTCGATGACCCTCGTTACTCGTCCGAACACAACCAGGGAATCATCGTCTGGATTAAGAACTCGCTAACCGGTGATGAACCCGGCGATTTGGTGAATCACGCCGCGATGAATCCGAAATTCCCATACGATTCGACGGTTGACCAGTTCTTCAATGAAACACAATTTGAATCCTATCGTGCGCTCGGTATCCATTCAGTATTCAAGAGTATTATCGTACCGAGTACTGATTCAGAGCCTAACATGCTGGCGGTCGGCACTCAGAAGATTGTCGAACTGGACAAGCAGGCTGAAAACATCGCCAAGAACGTTGCCCGCGAGAAGATCTTTGAGAGCATCTATAACTATTGGCTCACGCGACCGGCTCTGGACGTTGAGCGTTACGTTGAGGAGAACAATCGCTACGCATCCATCCATTCCGCTTTGCGCCAGGATCCCAAGCTCCAGCGATTGGCTCGCGAGCTTTACGGTACAGCTGACGAAAAGCAGCAAGCGCTCGTAGATTGGCAGCAGCCGAACTTTGACACGATTGCTGAGCGACTAATTGCCAACGAGATGTTTACCCTCTTGGAGAATGTGTTCTTAAAGCTAGATTTGGAACGGCAATCGAGACACCCATTGCATGCTGGCTGGATGGAAGTCTTCCGTCACTGGACGCAGACCCCGAGTCTGCGAACATACTGGAACGGTGCACCCCAAGGTCCCCACCGGGCCAATGGTTTGCTGCATGAGTTCAGCCCAGCCTTCCAGCGATTCATTGCCAATATCAGCTCCCTCGTTTAACGGAGTTTACCCGGCGTACGCTTGAACATCTCAAGCGTACGCCGGGCGATATCCACGCAGTTGAGCCCAGGGCAAGGGTCATTGGGAAGGTTCGAGCACGCGTTGCTTGTAGACGACGACGGGACAATTGGCGCTGCGGACGATCGATTCAGCGACACTGCCCATGAGCATACGATACAAGCCCGTGCGACCATGTGAGCCGACGACGATCAGGTCGACGCCTTCTTCATCCGCCACGCGCACAATCTCTGTAGCTGGGTCGCCGGCCAGCAAATGATGTTCGGCCGGCACGCTGGCATCACTGGGCTTGATCTCTTCCAACATCTTCGACAGCTGAGCAGTTTCGGGTTCGGAGACGCCGTAATACATTTCGCCCGCGTAGTATCGCGGAGGTTCCTGGACATGCACAAATATCAATCGTCCGCCGTTTGATTTGGCGATCGACTCTGCGAATTCGATCGCCGCCGCTTCGGTGCTGGAGAAGTCGACTGGTACCAAAATTCTCTGCATCTTCACGATGAATCTCCGTCTCGTGCCAAGTGTGAGTTGATGAGTCTTCTAGCTAATCTTAGCGCTTGGTCTATCGTGTGCTATCGAGGAATTCACCAAATTTGCGCTGCTGCTGCGCAGCAGCGGGAACTAACCCTCCTGCTGCGTCGCAGCGGGCGGGTCGCCCCGCGGCAGCGTGGGCGGGGAGGGCCGGACGTGCTAACCAAGGCATGAAGTATTTCGCTGCGAGCTCGTCTATGCGGCGCACGCAGGAACTAACCCTCCTGCTGCGTAGCAGCGGGAGGGTCGACCCGCGGCAGCGTGGGCG
>JADLDX010000251.1 GCA_020846515.1 Pirellulaceae bacterium | reverse complement strand
CGCCTCCCCAGCCGCTGTCATGAATGTTGCCCACATACACGTCACCCTCGGGTGCTACCGCGCAGACGACTGGCCCTTCAAACGTGGGTTCATCCGGTTGTGGCGGACGTGAAAACAGGTAGGCAGCACCTTGCATCACTCCGTCGACTTCTTGAAGACTCATGCGGATCAATGACAAGCCGTTGTATTCACAACCGATCAAGTGACCTTCAAAAGGCCCAAAGCGATTAGGCTTGCTGGCCGTGGTGGGCGTGTTGAGGAAGCAAATGCCATTCACACTGCGCGTCCACGGATGCGGCAAGTTCACGGCCGGTGATTCCAAAGGCGGATTAAAGCCCGGCTGGTTCTCAAGTTTATTAATGAAACCATAGCGCTTACCCGCTTGGATATGATTCAGTTCATTAAATGGGTTGTAGTTACCTTGATTATCGGTGGCGAATAAACGACCTTGTCGATCAAACGCCAATCCCATCGGAAAACGTTGTCCAGCCGCAAAGGTTTCCAGTCGATACAGTCGCGGATTGTCGCTGGTAGGCGTCGTGGGAATCAACTTCTGAATCGAACCGCGCAGCCGAGCCGCACTGGGTGTGCGGTCATCTTGTTGACAAGGCAACGCGACAAAATAGTTGCCCGTTTGATCGCGAGGCAAGCCAACTGCCCAGTCATGGTAGTCAGCCGTGTAACCCCAACCATCGGCCACCGTCGTTAGTTTCCAAGGTGCACCTGCCACACTGGTCTTCGTTAAACGCAGCAAACCATACTTGGCCAGTACGTCCACGCCTTCATCATGTCCAAAGACACCATACGGCGCAGGCACATCATCGCTGATCGCCTCCCAGGTATCAGCCAGACCATCACCATTTGTGTCATGTGCAATGCAGACTCGCCCTTTCAACGAACCGATGACCAGTTCGCCGCGATGCCACGACAGGGCTGTCGGCATCTCGTCGCGTGGCAGCGGCAACTGCAAGCCATCGAAGCCCGGCACAACCTTGATTGGACGAGGTTCCTGTGGTGCCGGCGCTGTTCCGCCAGTCAATCCAGTGCCGTTGGCGAGCGACGGCGCACTACCAGTGCCTGATGGAGTGTCAGAAGCGCGACGTATTTCGTCGACTGGCCACTCCGTTTGAAAACGCAGTTTTACCTGCGTGCGCGCAGCAGAACTTTTAGCCAGCGCGATCAACGGTTGATCTTTCCAACGACTGATGGTCGCCGAATCGCTGCTGATTACTAACTCCGAACGCGCATCGAGCTTGACGCGCAGGCCGTTTTGAACAGGCCCATCTTTATCGACATCGCTGCGAGAATCTAATTCCAGTAACAACCCATATCCGTCGGGCAGATCGACAGCCAAGTCGCATGTGAAACCCTTGGGCCGAGTAGACTGGCCTGACGTTTGGCCTGACGACTGACCCGATTCATCTGGTTCCATCTGCATTTGAATCGGAATCGTGCGTCGATCGGTTTGTCGAGCAATATGCCAACGTCCTCGCCAAACCAGACCGCTGGAGGTGTGTTCGAGTTGATCAAATTCGATGGCGAATTGTTCGAGCGCTTTCGTATCCCAGCGCTGGCCCGCGGAATCCAGCACGGCTATTTTTAGGAGAGACTCCAGTTGACCGGCTAGCGGTTGACCACCTAATTCCCAGTACCAAGATTTGCCGCGTGTCAATTCGCGGGCCGTATCGCCAATCCACCAGCGGCTGAGCTCGGCCCGTTCAAAGTCGATCAACATGTTTTGGCGATTCTGGAAGCCGACGATGAATGGTCGCAAGTAGTTGCGCTCGGGCGTCTCCAGGACATCGGTCAGCACGTAGGCCGGTTCGCTTACCCCGGCTTGATTGTGGCCTCGGACCACACGCACTGGCGCCGGCGTGGGCGGTTGAAAGCCTGGTGTGTTGAGCATCTCCCACACTGCGTCCAATTGACGCGACAGGTCATTGCCCAGCACGCCATGGACGGGCAATTGAATTGCCGGCATCTCCATGCGTGGCACAATACGCACCGG
Source organism: Pirellulaceae bacterium (assembly GCA_020846515.1). GTDB lineage: Bacteria > Planctomycetota > Planctomycetia > Pirellulales > Pirellulaceae > Aureliella. The sequence continues at coordinate 8,060 of JADLDX010000251.1, read as the reverse complement.
GTTGCGTACCCAGCGATCGAACCAAGTCCGCCGAATACGCTGGCCCATCATCGTCAAATCGGTGCCACGCGCGTTGAGCGCTACGGTGGGCGGCGGTTGTTTACCGATTTGATGGCAGCTCTGACAACCGAAACCATCCGATGTGACCAGGCGTCCGGCCGCCGCGCGCGTCACCACATCATCGGCCAACGCCTCATTGGGTTTGGCCGGCAAATCAGGAATGCGATCGCGACTGACCAGATGCGACACCAGCGTCGATAGCTCGGCCGGTGGAAGTTGATACTTGGGCATGCGCACTTCCAACCATGGTCGGTGCGGCTCGCCTTGACGCGCAATGGCGGCGGCCAGCGCCTGATCATGCAACTTGTCACCCACACCGGTCAGCGACGGTGGGAGCAGGGCCGGTAGTCGAGCCGCCAAATCACGGTTAAGTCCGACCATGGCTGTCGCCGCGGGCGCGAGCCCTTGTGTCGCATGGCGCGCATGGCAAGACAAGCAATTACGCTCAGCCATTACCAGTTCGGCCGGCAACGGCTGCGGCTGGGACTCTGAAGGTCGATCCGTCTGCGGCGCAGTAGCTTTGAAGCTGGTCCAATAGGTCTTCAGCGCGCGACGTTGGCCCGAGCTCAACTCGAATCCCGGGCGGAAATTCTTGGAGTCCGCAGTCGTTAAGCAACCCGACTCCCATTGACTGTTGGCCGTCAGCACCGTGAGTTTCGGCTGCTCAGCCTTAATGCTCGTCGGCAACGTGTGACACGCGACACAACGATGCTGTGTCAGCAGCGTGTGACCGCGCTGCGCATCGCCCTTGGCCTGGCGTTCCTGGGTTGACTCCTTTGAGGCTGACTCCTTCGAAGCTGGCTCCTTTGAGTCTGACTTCTTTGAGTCTGGCTCTGCCTTGGATGATGGGTTAGCGGTCGAGGGGCTGCTCAAGTAGAGGGCAATATCCTCGCGTTCCAGAGCAGATAGTTCAGTCAGTGGCATGCGATGGGCAGCGTTAATACGTTGGGGTTCAGCCAGCCAGCGCGCGAAGAAATGCTGGGGACGTTTCTCGCCAACGCGGCTCAAATCACCACCGCCAAATAGTTGATGCATCAAGTATTGTTGACGAGCGTGGGGTAAGTAACTGGTATCGTCATCCGGATCGCGCAGACCGATCTCTTGTGAGGCGACGGAGTGACAGGCCAGGCAACCACGAGTGGAGAAGGCCACAGCGCCTTGAGATGCGTCGGGTTGGGTACGTCTGGGTGTCTTGGATTTGCCTTTGACCTCTTTCTCCCCTGTTTTCTCCTCTGTGCTCTTGGGCGGCTTTTCCGTGGAGAGTTTCTGCGAGGCTGAGAATAGGGCGGCGGCAATGTCGGCCGCATCTTGTGGGCTGAGCCCAATGTGCGGCATTCGCCGAGTCACTTCATCATCGCGCAGTGGGTCATCACTCGCTGAATCATTCGGCTTTGCGTTTTCGCGGTTCGACGCGGATGTCAGCCAATTGACCAACCATTCCCGGTTCAGATTGCCATTGAGCGCGGTCAGTGCCGGACCGGGCAAGGCATTCTGGCCCGAAGGCGATTGGTGACAAGCCACACAGCGCAGACCGTGCGCCAACGCTCGACCGCGTTCAAATGCGTCATCGCCGGTTTCACTTGACTGATGAACGAGATAACGTTCCGTGATCGGCTCGAGCTGAAAGCCAGGTCCTTCCCAATACAGCCGAACTTCACCGGCTGATTTAGAACCGGAGGATTTAGAACCTGCCGAGTCAGTACTGCGGTAGTCTAGTTTGATGGCTTGCAGACCAAAGGGCAACTCCAACGCTTGACTGGAAAACCACTTGGGCTCGGACGTATCACCGCGAATCAACACCTGATCAGCCAGCGAAAGTGTAAAGCTGCCGCTGCCATAAATCGAGAATTTGTACTGACCAGCCGTTCTGGTATCCAGCCAGCCTGTCCACGTCACGCTCAGCGTGTCGCTGCCGACCAGTCGCTGGTCAAACTCCGCAGCTGTTGCCCACCGTTGCTGTAGAGTTTGATCCGTGCGGCGAATGGCGGAACCATCGGCGGTTTTGAAGGCCGCGACCAAACCAGGTAGACGCTCCGGTAATGCGTCGTTCGTCTGCGCGCCGCAAGGGCTGACCAGTCGTGGCGACGAACAACACAACGCGATGACCAAAGCAAACCGAGCAATCCTTGGAAGGCAAAGCATATGCGCGAACCGATATTAGGAGGGTGATGGCGGCATAAGTTGGCGGTGCCACTGACGTTCATGGCGGTGCCACTCAGTATAACAGCACCCGAGCCCGAGCGCCTTAGGCTCACAAACTCAGGCTCACAAACTCAGGCATATCAACTTATGGTTGTTCAGCCGGGGGACGCGAGATCAACCACAGGCCGATGTAGGTTATCAAGCCGTTGATGGGTAACGTTTCAAAACCGATTTCGTAGTCCCAGAATAGATCTCGGCTATAGCGACGCAGCAGGAATGACGCGACAGCGGCGGCGATACAGACCAAGGGCACCAGCGCCTCGCGCGGCTTTCGGTGGCTGAACAGGCCAAATGAGAACAGGCCCAGCAGTGGCCCATAGGTGATGGCCGCCAATCCATACAGTAGCGTAATGATCGAATCGTCTTGACGAATGTAGAACCACATGACCAGCACCAAAAACAAACAAGCAATCAGTGCGTGCACGGTCTGTCGCACGCGCCGCTGTTGGGCATCGGTCCAGCCGCGTTCGCGAATGCCGATCAAGTCAATGCAGGTGCTGGCCGTCAGTGCTGTCAGCGCGCCATCGGCACTGGGGAACAAAGCGCTAATCAAGCCAACAATGAACAGCAGGCCCAACAGGGGCGGGAAATGCTGCAAGGCCAGCGTGGGAAACAAATCATCACTCTTGGCTGGCAGAGAGATGCCCATTTGCGCTACTTTCAAATACAACAACGCTCCGAGAAACAGGAACAGCAGGTTCGTCAATAACATGACCACGCTAAACACGCGCATGTTCTTTTGAGCGTCAGCCAATGTGCGGACGCTCAAGTTCTTCTGCATCATCTCCTGATCCAGCCCCGTCATGACGATCGTCACGAAGATGCCGCTGATCAATTGCTTGAAGAAGTTCAAGCGATCTTTGATCTTCCAGTTAAAAATCTCAGTCATGCCGCTGTCGGCCAGTTCACCCGGCCACTTACTCATCAGCGGGTCGGTAATGATATAGACAATGGTGCCAACTAAAGCGGCCAGCATGAACAAGGTTTGAAGCGTGTCGGTCCAGACAATCGTCTTGACACCACCCTGGAGCGTATAGAGAAAGATCATCAGCAGGACCGCGCTACTGGTCAACCAAAATGGTACGCCCATCGATTGCAGCAGATAGCTGTGAATCACATATAAGACGACATAGATGCGCACCGTCGCACCCAGCAGTCGGCTGATAATGAAGATGGCACTACCCGTACGGTAGCTAGTCAGGCCGAATCGTGAACGTAAGTAGCCATAGATACTGGTCAGTTCCAGGCGATAGTACAGTGGAAGAAGAACGCCCGCGATAATCCAATAGCCAATGACAAAGCCGAAGATCATCTGCAAATAGTGCCAATGATCTCGAGCCACACTGCCCGGAACACTGACGAACGTCACGCCGCTGAGCGAAGTGCCCACCATTCCGAATGCGACCACCCACCAGATACTTTTGCGCTCACCACTGTAGAACGCATGCTCGCCCGCGCCCCGCGAGGTGTACCAGGCAATAGCCAGCAAGACAGCAAAATATCCGAAGACCACTACCAGCAAACCGGTTGAACTCATGCTATACCATTGGATGGTTGAAATCGAAGGTCGTGGCCCGCGCGGCGAGAAGACGTGGCTGCGAACGCAACTTTACGGCTTCAGCCTCCGATTGTAATCGCTGCTTGACACAGGCTGCCCCCGCGCGTGCACAGCCCGTCAGGTTAGCGCATGTCATGTGCGACCGCAACCATTGTTGGAACCCACCTATGAACATCCTGCCCAGATTTTCTGTCTGCCTGTGCTTGGTAACTCTATTTTGTCTCGGCCAGTTTTCGCCCATGGCGTATGTCCATGCTGCCGAGGGCTGGCAGGCTGGAGCTGCCAAACAAATCATCACGCCTAAAGAACCCATGTGGATGTCCGGCTATGGCGGACGTGACACAATCTCCAGCGGCAAATTGTCGGAGTTATATGCCAAAGCGCTGTTGCTTAAGGCCAGTGATCAACCAGCCGGCTTGGTGCTCTCACTGGATCTAGTTGGTATCGATCGCACGTTGTCCAAGCGAATCCGCCAAGCCATCGGCGAAAAATTGTCTATCCCGGCCGACAATGTTTTGATTGCCACTTCGCATACGCACAGCGGCCCTGTCGTGGGCAAGAACCTGGCGACGCTGCATTATTTTCAGTTGAATGCCCAATTACAAAAGCAAATCGATGATTACGCGGAAACGCTAGTGAATCATTGCGTGGCCGTGGCTGTCGCGGCTGATAAAGCGAAACAGGCCTGCAAACTCACCTGGGGCAGCGGCTCAGCCGACTTTGCTACCAATCGAAGAAACAACAAAGAAGCCGAAGTACCGCAGGTTCGAACCGCCGGAAAACTGAACGGCCCGTTTGATCACGACGTGCCGGTCCTGGCCGTCCGAGATGCACAGGACAAATTGATCTCCATCCTGTTTGGATACGCTTGCCATTCGACTGTGCTATCGGGTTATGTATGGAGCGCAGATTACCCGGGCTATGCACAAGCCGCTTTGGAAGAAAAACATCCTGGTGCAGTGGCCCTGTTTTGGGCAGGTTGCGGGGCAGACCAAAACCCTTTGCCGCGTCGGACACCGGAACTCGCCCAGCATTACGGTGAACGCCTGGCCGTGGCCGTCGACAGAGTCTTGCTAACCACCGAGATGCGAGCCGTCGCACCGAAACTGAACTGCCGCTATGCCGAAGTCGCCGCCCCGCTGGATACATTGCCCACGAAAGAACAGCTCGAGCAACAATCAAAATCCAGCAATAAATACGAGTCGGTGCGGGCCAAGCTTCTGCTGGAGCAGATCGCCGGTGGTCAGCCCATCAGTCAAACCTACCCTTTTCCCGTCTCTGTATGGCACATCGGAGATGACATCCAGTTCGTCGCACTGGGTGGCGAAGTAGTCGTCGATTACGCGCTGCGGCTGAAAGCTGAACTGAAGTCGCAAACTTGGGTCGCAGGATATGCGCACGATGTAATGGCCTACATACCCAGTCGTCGCGTATTAACAGAAGGCGGATATGAAGGCGGCGGCGCCATGCTCTATTATGGCCTGCCCTGCCACTGGGGGCCCGAGATCGAAGAAGTAATCATTCGACAGGTGAAGGCGCTGGCCACTCCCTGATACGCTTTTTAGGTAGCCAACGCTGCCAAGCTGCCAAGCGGAAACCCGGCATTTGTAGCGGTTGGGCGCAAGCCCGCCGGTTCCTATAACTACCGGGATATACCGGACGGCTTGCGCCGTTCCGCTTCTAAAATGCTTCACAGCGTTGGTGGCTACGGGCGACGGTGGCTACCTCAAGCCGCATATTTCAGCAGAAGATTATCTGTCAGCGTGGGTGCCAGACGGCTCAGCCATACCAAGGCTTTGCCACCTGGCGACAGGATCAGTTCGCGTTTGCCTTTGCGAATGGCTCCAAGGATCGAACCGGCTACCGCTTCGGCGGTCATCATGCCAAAACTGCGACTGCGCTCGGTCGGTTCGGTATCCAACAGACTTTCAAAGAACTCGCTCTTGGTCGTGCTGGGCGAAACGGTAATCATATCGATTCCCGACGGTTTCAGTTCCAACCGCAGCGATTCACTCCAACCCCGCAAGGCAAATTTGGCGGCGCAATATTCGCTTTTGCGCGGCACTCCTCGATGAGCCAAGACGGAACTAACGATGCAGACCGCTGGCGATACACCCTTGTGTAACAATGGCAAGGCGAGCCGTGTTAGTTCCGTTACGGCAAAGAAATCGACTTCAAATATGCGGCGCAGTCGTTCGGGCGTGGCTTTCTCGAATGCGCCCACTGCCCCAATGCCCGCGTTGTTGATTACGAGATCGATTCCGCCCAACTGCTCGTGCGCTGTCTTTATCAAGAGTTCGCGATGAGCTGGATCGGCTACATCGCCTGGTAGCGCGATCAAGCGACGCAGCGGATTACCGACGGCCAAACGAAGTTGCCGCAATCGTTCGTCGCGGCGGCTGGTCACGACCACATAGGCGCCCTGGTTGATCAGTTGGGTAGCCAAATACCAACCAATTCCACTGCTGCCGCCGGTCAACAATACTCGCTTGCCCTCTAAAGCTCTCTTGCACACGTTCCCCACCTTGCATCCCTGGATCAAATCTCAATCGCGGCACGACAACCTTCCCATCCACTGCAGTTTAACATCGGCGTCAGCTCCACAAAACGCTAGCATTAACGCAAAGATTACCGATTGCGCAACTTATTGCGCAACTTGAAGAGGCGTTGGGATGGGTGACGACCACGAGTTTCCCGTGCAGTAGTTGCCAAGTTGAGCCGCTGTAGGCTCGATCGATAATACCGCCCTAAAGAGGGGCAGTACCTGCTTGCCCCCGGTTGACAAACGATGGCAGGGAGTTAGGTTATTGACCAGTTTTCGTAGATACCCCATACCGTTTAATCGGCAATCTTCAGCAAGTAGCCATAACAATGCAGGTGCTCATAGGGATAAAGATCCCAGTTCACCAACGGCATTTGAGCGATCGGGCGAAGAGAAGCTGGCGGCGGCAGGGTGCACAAAAAAGTTAGGGCCAGCGACGGTCGCTCCCTAATCGGTTCTCGATAGAACCGAACATGCGTTGAGTTACTTTTGGAGGGTTTTCCATGAGTCGAGTTTTCGTAGCGGGCATCGCAAGTTTTGCCCTCCTGCTCTGTGCAGGTTTGATGTTCGACGCCGATCAAGCGCAAGCTGGTCTTCGTCGTGGTTGTGGTGGTGGCGGCGGCGGACTACTGGCACACAAGAAAGATTGTGGCGGTGGTGGTCTGTTTGCACACAAGAAGGATTGCGGCGGTGGCGGTCTGTTGGCTCGTCTGCATGCACGCAAGAACGATTGCTGCGGTCAGCCAGCATGTGAACCAGCTCCAACCTGCTGCGAACCAGCACCAGTTTGCGCACCTGCTTGCGAGCCAGCTTGTGCACCAGCACCAGTTTGCGCACCAGCCTGTGCACCAGCACCTAGCTGTGGCTGCGAAGTAGCTGCTCCTAGCTGTGGTGGTTGCTCGGCTCCTGCTCCTAGCTGTGGCGGTTGTGGCGAAGCAGTTGTTAGCACTGGTTGCAGCAGCTGTGGCGGCGCTCCCGTTATGAGCTCAGGTTGCACCAATTGCAGCAGCACCGTTGACGCTGGCGCCATTGTCGTTGAAAGCGCATCGCCATCGAGCGCTCCAGTGATCAGTGCACCTGCAACACCAGCTGCTCCTGCAGCACCAGCCGCTCCGGCTGCACCTGCTGCTCCTGCAACACCTGAGCCACCTAAGGCTTAGTTTTTGTCAGTGCTGATCCATTAAACACACTACCGTTTGATTTAGTAACAGGCACACCCCGTGTGCTGTCCCAGTTTCAAAGAGCTTGACTGTTTGAAAAATACGGCACATGGAGTGTGCCCACTACCTCAGGTTTGTTCGGTATAGGGAATGTACCTATAACCTCGGGTCGACCTTTGCATAATTGAACGGGTTTGTGATTAAACTTTAAGCCGAGGCGACCGCTCTGGTCATCTCGGCTTTCTTTTTTTTGTCATCCTGAATCTGACCTGTCGGCCTACCAATGCAACCAGCCTCTCCGTCCCTACCGGCCGTCGACAAGCGACCTTGGATCAGCTTATGGCTGACGATCCATTTTTTCATCGTCGCCTTTGGTTTGGTTACCAATATTGGCAGCAGCAGCTTGCAAAGGCGGCTCAGTCAAGTGTTGGCTCCGTACTCGATGGCGCTGCATCAAGATTATGGTGGCATACCGTTGGCGATGACCGAAGGTGCGGAACTGGATATGAATCACGCCATCGAAGTTCATCTTGCCGAT
>JADLDX010000250.1 GCA_020846515.1 Pirellulaceae bacterium | reverse complement strand
CGTTGCGTTACTAATCGACATGGATACGCCAACGTCTAACGAGGCAATTGACAGTTTGTTGCAGACGAATCCAATCGGAACGGTGCAGAGGATGCTGCGGGAAGCCATAGCAAGCCGCAAGTCATCGCTCAGCCAGTAACCGGATGTCCGGTCAATCAATGCCCTGCCAAAGCAGCCGTCTTCCCTCAGTGTGTCGACCGGACAAACGGTCGCTGCAAAGGAAGGAACACACGAGCGCAGTCGTTCAGATTTCCGCAAGGTGGGTGTTTGACTGCTCCACTCAAGCCAACTTTATGCCACGACGATCGTATCGTACGAATCTTTTTCTCTGAAGTGCATCGTGCTTCGGTCGAGGCGCCACCGAAGCGCGATAGTCATATCTGAAATGAGCGCCGTTAATTCACAATCTTTCAGAAGCTACCGCCAGGAAGTGAACCGCCGGACGCTGGGCCACATGTCACGCGGTGCGGCGAAGGCCATCAGTGATGGTGACACTTACCCGATTTCGTTTACTGCGATTGCGCAGATGAGGCAACGGAAACAAGTGCTTCTCCGACGCAATCGCACGAGCATCATCAACAACCTGGACGGAAGGAACAGCATCGCATTCATTGAACCAATGGAAGAAGGGACACGATTTGCAGTATACTCAACGACAGGTCAACAACAATAACTGCCAGTCTCAGCAGTAGGGAATGATGTGATGCAGATTTGACAGTTAAAATGACGGCGATGGGACACAGATAGAACCCGACAACGATCGGCGCCATGACAAAGAATTCGAATAGCCGACCGCCAGAGAAGATTTCCTCGTTCCTCGCGACAACAAAGCCCAATACAACTGAACTGAGGTGAAGCGCAAAGATCCACCAGAGCCGTCGGCGGCACAGAGATTCGGGCGACCGAGTTGAATGTGACGGCGTACTTTCTTCTGGCGGCGCAAAGGTGCTCAGATCCAGATCACGCACTCGGTTTCCCCTCAATTGTAAACGAACGAATTGCGATCTATGCGTCTGGCGATTAGCCGAGGCATAGATCATGCGCGGAACTGTTCCGCACCGTTGGCTTTCCGCTGACGTATGCGACATCAATCAAAACCACTCAGTGAGATAGCGAGTTTACTGCGCAGGGAAACTACTGTCACGAGATTCCAGCGACAACTCCCAGCAGCAACTCAGTTCACTTCGAGAAACTCGGCATTGCCAATCCATGCCGCGAAGTATGGCTCATCCGACGACCGACGTTTCATCACGATCAGAAACGGACGATCGACGACGAAATATCGCGGAGTTGCACCTACCACCAAATACGATTCCGAGATTACCGTCGCACCACTCTTATCAAGACGGAAGTGGATCGATTGCGCTGCTGTCTGGATGTGAAGCCCCTGGAATTCCCCCGGGGTTTCGATCAACTTATTGTCGCCCTCCAATTCATCGAATTCATGATCTACTTCGAATGCGACGTTTGGAATCGCGAGCGAGTCGATAGCCTGTAGTCTCTCCGAGGAATCATCCGGAGCGAACTTTGCAATCTTCATTGCCAAATCGTCAAGAATAGCGCGCAGGTGCTCCGCACGCGGCAATACAGCAACGATAACCTGCTGCTCTGTCTGGTCCGCAGTAAGGTCGAGGGCGAACGCGCTGAGACGGGCTCCATCTGATACGTTGTTAGTCGGGACGTCGGTCTGACTGAACAGTATCTTCACCTGGGCAGCCTGCTCCGCCCTGAGGTCCCAATCCGTTCCCTGGTGCAGGCCAAAGCCGCTGACAGGTTGGGCGACGCCAGCCGTATCCGAAAATCTGATCTGCTGTTCCGTGTCCGAAAAGGGCTTCGTAAACGTGACTGCCGTTTCCATGTATCCATAGGTAACGAACCCAACCTCTCCTTCAAGGTTGGGCAAATGCGCGTGGGGGAACTGCCTGGTCATCTCTTTTCGGATCGTAGCAATGATTCCATCCTCGAGTCGACCAGCTGCAGTGAAGTAACTGTCGGACGGCAACACTGCTTCAGTCACTGGCGAGTTATTCATCCGGTTGGCCACAACCTGTGCGTTCGCAATCTGCAATGGCGTGCCGATCAAATCGTCGCACAAGCGGTCCCAGGCGACCTGAAACGTGGCGCACCACACAACATTTCCGGTCTCGGCGAGTGGCGTGTCCAGCGTCGGCACAATTTCTGTCCCGACAAGTTGCGTTGAAGATACAGTTCGAGCGATCCGAGGTTGGTAATCACTACGCTGCCCAGCCTTTTGGCACCCTGGCACAAGACAGCCACCAGCGAGCATCGCCGCCAGAAGCAGAGAGTCGATCTTGCGTCGCACTTTTGACCTCCATTGGGTTTCTGTGCCCATCGATCGTTCCTGATAACCGATCGGTCGACTGCGGTGATCGACCATGTATAGTGCGAAAATGAACCAACGCAACTTATGGTGCATTGTACGCCTGTCATGACGTATGGCTAATGTAACGAAAGTCCACTTGTACGAGAGCGAAGATCTGAAGGAAGGCAGCATACCAGCTGTGATTCCGATCAAACAAGTGCGAGACGAAGGCAACTGCGAGTCGCGTGGCCCGGCCAATCACATTGGCGCCCCGGTTTTTCAGCGCGTCGGTCGAGGCCCCACCGACGCAGGATAATCAGGTTTGGAACGACTGCGGCAGCCTGCTCATCGGAGGTGGTGATGCACAGGGCTACGTGAACAAATGCCTTCAGCTTCGGCTGGGCAGGATCTCATCGTCACAAACCCACTCCGCTCAACCACAAGAGTCACTCCACGCATTCGTACGCGTTTGCGGAATCGAAGCCAATGAGTTATGTGCCGCGTCGTGGTCGTGCAAAGCATGTTGGCACGTTACGTAAAACTTTTGCAACTCCGCCAGTTGAACAGCTTTAGCGCATCGGGTTCGATGCTATTTTCACGAGCCCACAATGTGTTGCAGAGAAACTGACGCTGACGATGCTGCCAGATCGGGATGCAAAAAATGTGAGCAACTATTAGCAGGGCACCTGCGAAGGCGAGTGTCGTATTAAGGTTGCCTCTCACAAGTCCGATCGCAATGAATTGCAAAGGCAGTGCCATGGATATGGCGCACCAAACACCGTAGACCATCCCGCGTCGGAGCAAGCTAGACTTCTCGGTATCCGTCATATTGGCACAAATATCTCGGACGGCTTTTGATTGAAAAGGTGACCACGTCTTCCATCTATCGTTCGAAACTGGAGGCGTTTGGGGAGACTCATACGGATTAACTGGTGGAGGCGTCATGGGTGGTGTTTGAGAAACGTGTGTCGAGAGGTGATGTCACCCTAGCAGTGTTGGTGAGAACTAGTGGGGTGCAAGTCCCCTGTACGAAAATGGGACTTAATATAGAGTCAGTATGCCGAATGTTTCTTTGTGAGTGAAGTGCAAGGCGAGGCGAGGGCAACTGCGGAAGAGTGAACCATCCGTCGTGAGAAAGCCTGTTAATGACAGTACAGTCGAAATGACGACACGTCTGCATAGACGCAGCTTCAAAAATATTCGCACTGACCCCACGAAACTCCTCCCGTCTAGCTCACTCAGGAGGGCGTGACATGTGTTGCCTTCCACACAGCGTGAACCTTACATAAACGCGATTCATGAGATCGCAACGATCTGGCTTTATTGTCTACGCAGCCGCTGCATGTCCATCGGCTTCGCCTTTGGGCTTAGATCCAGTGACTTCCACGCGGCGGACACAGTAGCACGAAAGATCTCGAACTGCTTGTGCCGACGGTATTTCCGAGGCTTTTTTAGCCT
>JADLDX010000249.1 GCA_020846515.1 Pirellulaceae bacterium | reverse complement strand
TGCGGTTGTACGCAAGTTTTCCCGCGAAATGAGACAAATTGTGGATCGCCAAACGAAAGCTATGGCCTCTAACCTTGGATGATTAGGGCGCCCCAAGAAGATCGCCCATACACGGATGCTCTGGCAGCCCGCACCTCCTGTTCACGATGAATGTGCCTTAATCCCAAATTGGACGCGTCCACGTGCTTAGGACGAGTCGTGGAGCGATTCGCCTAAATGAACCGGACGAGTCGCGGAGCGATTCGTTTACGGCCATGGGCACAGTCTCGGCCCTGTGGTATTTTCAAGTGAATCTCACCCGTTTCGTAAAGGAATTCAATATGCCGTGCGTCCATCTCAATCAGCTGTATCAACTTTGCCGCGATTCTCAGGTGCACTTGTCGAGCACGGACCTGATTCACCTGGTTTGCCGCCAATGCCAGCAAGAGGAAGTCTGTCCGTCGATGCTGTATGAAGAATATGACCAGGTGGTCGCTCGACGCGAGCAAGAAAAGTCGGCGACCGAGCCAAGCACCCCCACGGCGAACCCAACCGGACCCGCTCAGCTATCCCAATAACATCAGTGCACGTGCCGGCCGGTGCCCAGCATGCGTGAGTAGCCCAGTCCAGCTATAATCTGGCGGATCCCATTGACAGTTGCGCGACGTTGCGACTGTTTCTTCACCCCCCCCAGTCCCCAGAGCTTGGAATTCATCATGCGTTGGAAATCGTGGCAAATTGCGGCTAGCTTGAGCGTCTGTGTGTTGGCGTGCCTGACCTCCGGCGCCTCGGCGCAGGAAAAACCTTGGACAGTCTTGTTCGATGGCAAATCGCTCGATGGCTGGGAAAAGGTCGGCAACGAAAAGAGCGTTTGGGAAGTCAAAGACGGTGCCATTCAAGGTTCGGGACCGGCTTCGATGCTGGTTAGCACCCAAGGGCCCTACAAGAACTTCCGCTATCGCGCGGAGATCATGATCAATGACAAGGGCAACTCGGGCCTCTACTTTAGAACCACACGCAAACCGGGCTTCAGCGACGGCTACGAAGCCCAAATCGACAGCACCCACACCGATCCAATCCGTACCGGATCGCTCTATGGTTTCAACCACGTTTACAAGCAATTGGTCAAGCCCGACACATGGTTCACCTATGAACTAGAGGTCCGCGACGACGTTTGGCGTGGGCGAAACATGACCCGCATCAAAATTACTGTCGATGGCAATGAACTGTACGAATACTTGGATTTTGAAAAGACCTTCAAATCCGGCCATTTCGCCTTTCAACAGCACGATCCAGGCAGCAAGGTCAGCATTCGCAAAGTCGAAGTCCTGCCCCTGGCAGATTAACGCCACTTTCGTTTCTCTGGAGTAGCATGAACTCTAAAGGGGTGGCCGATATGGGTGCCACCCCTCTGGTTTGTTTGATAGCAACCAAAAAAACGATAGAGATTCGAAATAAAGTTAAAAATTTTTGTGGAAAAGGCTTCGCGGTCGTTTTAAAATCGAACGCGGTAGAAGTCCCTCACAAATCACCTACTTTTCGCAGACTGCCACTATGCTCAAACAAATCGTCCGTGTCTGCTTGGCTTGTTGCACGTTGTTGGTCGGCCAACAACAGGCTCAAGCCGCGATTGTGCTCACCCCTGTCACTGCCATCAACAGCAATTTCGCAGTGAGCGTTAACCTGTTTGCCACCTATAATGGTGTGGAAGACTTCCCGCTCGGGTCAAACAGTAATCAGGTTGGCGCCTTCGAATTCGAAGTGGTCCTGCCAGGCGTGGCCACAGGCATTACAGCTATGCAGACGCCTTTTAACAACAATTTGACAACATGGGGTGGCATCGGGAGCCCGCTCCCCAGCCCCCAAATCACTGGTCAAACTGTGCGTTTCCGTGGCGCAAACATCAACCCGGTCAATCCTAGCCCCATTCCGAATGTGACGGTGGGTACGACACAAAACCCGGCAACCCTGATTGGTACCGTATCCTTCATTGTTCCGACACAGGGTATATACACGGTTCAAACTGGAGGTTTAAACCTGACCACCTATGAACCTTCGCTCATCGGTTTTGCAAACGTCAGTTCCAATGCTGCTGGTGGCCAGAGCCAGCTGACTTCCAGCTTCCAGAACTTGTCGATTACGGTTGTACCTGAGCCTAGCACCTTTTTGCTCTGCGGTTTGGCCGGAGCTGCTTGGCGTTTGCGTGCTCGACGCAAGTCAGCCGCTTAAGTTCTGCCAGCTTTTAAGCCTCGAAAATTCAAACAGCCGTCACGCAGGTGACGGCTGTTTTCATTAGCCGGAACGCGATCGTTTAACAGTCAGCCGCAGGCGTACTTGACTCACAGTGCTGAAGCAACCGTGGGCTAACGCGCTTGCGGCTGATCAGCCGCAAGCGCGCTAGCGTCCGGTTCAGCGTGCGTCCGGTTCAGCGTGCGTCCGGTTCAGCGTGCGTCCGGTTCAGCGTGCCCCGGGAACCGTGGGCTAACGCGCTTGCGGCTGATCACCAGACCTGTGCGGTGCGAATCTTATCACTGGCTCCGTATTTTTCGTAAACATCCTTGGTCCATTGGAAGGCCGGTGGCATCGCGCCGATGAACGTGATGCGCCGAGGGTAGAGCAGTGCCAGGTTGTGAGGCAAATCACCAACTTTCAGCACTCCCAGGAACGGCGCAGTAGCTGGATCTTCATGAGTCACTGGTACGTCGGCCAACACGACTTCAGAAATCTGATCATCCAGCAGGGCAGCATAAATGGCCAAGGGAGCCGTGTATCCTTTGCCATACACAGCAATCTCGTTGGCCACGCGCTGTTCACGCAGGACGCGAATGCCAGCCAACAGATCACAGACTTGTCGTTCCGCTAACGTTTCGCCCAACAGGGGGAAGGTGCGACGAGCCGTCCACAGATAGCCTGTGCCCACTGAAGTTGCCCCAGTGTTGCGAACTTCGATCGTGGCCGTGGCAACCGCACCGCGAACACGCGGACGCGACGAACCACCTCCCCCGAAAGCCGACTGGGCTTCGGGCTGCATGGCATGGGCTAACATGACCGGCATGGATTGGTCAGTGGGACTAGCAGCCGGGCGGAGCGTGCGCATGGCCAGTGTCATGCGATCGAAACTTTCAAAGACATAGCTGCCTGCGATGGTCGTCCCGTCACTGCCATCGGCCCGAACATCGCGCAGCTGGGGCTGCGTGCCGGAAAGCGTATAACGAAAGGTGGTGTCGCGAAGTCGCTGAAGGGCTGCGGCTTGATAGGCCTTCCAATCGAAGCCTGGGCTGAGCGTGGGCAGGGCAGGGCGGGCGACGAGCAACTTGTCGATCTGCCGCATCTGATCGCGCTGCGGCAACTCGCCGTCGAAAACTTGCAAGTTCTCCTCTGGTTCGACAAACGTGGTCACATCATCGGTGACTGGTGTCGGGTCATTCTTCAAATGGGTATTGAAGAAGGTAAAGATGGCTTGCCTGAGCTTAGGCGTATAACCGTGCGGCGTCAGGTCTTCCACTAAATCAAATTTGTCGCTGACATCCAGCGCGGCATACTGATGGCGAATGCGGTGCGCCACATCGCGATAGGCATAAGGCCGCCAAAGCACGTCCTCGGATCCAGAAGCAATTAAGAAAGCACGCGGAGCAATCAAGGCACCAATATCTGGCCAGCACCAGCGATATGTATTGATCCAGAAGGCGCAATCGCAGTGGCCGTCCGTAGCGCGATCAACGGCGACATGCTCAATACTGCCGGACTGACACACCGGCACGACCACCTTCAAGCGTGGATCGGCCGCGCCCAAGCACCAGGAGACCACACCGCCCCCGCTCAGTCCAGTCACGCCCAGCCGATCGGCATCGACATCCTCGCGAGATTCCAGATAGTCCAAGGCGCGCATGCCGTTCCAAACTTCGGTGCCAATTGGGCTGTAACCGCGGCTTTGCCAATCCCAGCGTCCTTCGCGATAAGTTCCATGATGCAACCCTTGCGACTCGCCCAGTTGAATGGGATCTAAGACCAGAGCGATGTAATCGTGCTGAGCGAACCAGCGTGGATTGGCCTGGTACGGAGCGTTGACCTTACCCTTGCTGTGACCACACAGATACAACACAGCCGGCAAGCGTCCAGTGACTTTGGCCGGTCGATAGAGATTGCCGATGACATAGGCCCCCGGCACGCTTTGAAAATGGACCTTCTCCACCACATAGTCGCCGCGATCCAAACTGCCCGTGACTTCCGCTTGCAAGGGTGTTCTTTCGGGCAAGGGCGATAGGCCTAACATCTCCATCCAACGCTCGCGGCGCTGAGCCTCCGTCGCGGTCCATTGACCGGCGGTATAAGGAATCGCCATCGACGAGCTCGAGATCTGTCGTGCCTCGCGACAAATCGATCCGTAAATCGTCGACCAATCGTCCGCCGGCAACAACCCACTCGCCAGCAGCCACAAAACACTACTCAGCCAACATGATTGCAGAACTCGATGCATGGTCAAAGGCTCCCAGGATTCCAAAGGCGATACTCAGC
>JADLDX010000248.1 GCA_020846515.1 Pirellulaceae bacterium | reverse complement strand
GGGTTGGCAACCACCGCATCGAACTGAGGCTTCTTGGCTGGATTCAACTCGCGCAGTGCGTCCCAATCGTTCGTTAACGTGTCGCCGTGATAAATCTCGAACTCGGTGTCTTTGACTCCATGCAAGAGCATGTTCATGCGACACAAGTTGTAGGTCGTTATGTTCTTCTCTTGGCCGAAGATCTTGCCGATACCTTTGTTGCCCATGCGATGACGAACGTTCAATAGCAAGGATCCGGAACCGCATGCGAAGTCGAGGATATTGTCCAGTCGCTTCTTCTGACCGGTTGATGGCTCTTGGCTGTCGAGCGTCACGATCGTCGAAAGTACTGTGGAGATCTGTTGAGGCGTGTAGAACTCGCCAGCCTTCTTACCCGACCCAGCAGCAAACTGGCCGATCAAGTACTCGTAGGCATCGCCTAGCGAATCGATATCAGTCGAGAATTGTGCGAGACCATCGGCCAGCTTACTTAGAATCGTACACAGTTTGGCGTTGCGGTCTTCGTACTTCCTGCCGAGCTTATCGGATGCCAGATTGATCTCTGAGAACAAGCCCTGGAAGGTACTTTCGAAGGACTCTTCCTCGATGTACTTGAATCCCTTCTGCAACGTGTCGAGCAACTCACCGCTTTGCGTGCGCGCCAGGTTCGAGATGCTGGCCCAAAGGTAGTTGGGCTTGATGACGTAATGCACCTTGCGCCGCATCTGCTTCTCGAACTCGACGATCTCATCAGGATTGTTAGCGTACCAAACAGCCAGGGGTACGCGACGATCATTGTCGGCAATCATTGGGTAGTCTCGGCCCAACTCCTTCTTGGCTGCCGTTTCGAAGTTATCTGAAAGGTCCCGCCGGAACAGACACGACAGCATGTAATCGCGGAAGTCGTCCGCGTTCATCGCTCCACGTAGTTGGTCGGCTATGGTCCATAGAGTCTTGCCTAGGTGCTTTTGGTCGTGGTCAGTCATTGATGTTCGTCGATCAGTGGGCGGATCGCTCAACCTCCTCAGCAAACGCTTGAGCCTCATGCGGACGAACGAGTCGAACGTTGTATTCCTTGAACAATGGCCCGACGTGCTCGTCGATCTCTTTCGCCTGTTCTAAGGTTTCATGCGTCGACAACACGATCAGCTTGTGGCTCTCGCCATTGATCGGGTTTCTCTGTATGAGGTCGCCATTTACGGCCAGATTGGCAGCTTGAGTTTCAGCTCGCCGAGTACCCGCGAAAACCTCAGGCTTGATCAGGTTTACGACACCGTTCTTGAAGGCGTAGGGGATATCCAACTTGCGATTGAAAACCGGCACAGTGAACATTCCTGGCTTCCAGATTTTTCTTTCTTTCTGCAAACGATAAAAAACTTCGCTTAGACTCGGTGGCAACACTTCGGCGGGCGAAGCGTCAGCCAAAGCTGCCGATGAGCGTTGCTCGACTAAGTCGTTAAACAGCCGCTCAAAGTCTGTGTCGATGTCTTCAATCTTCGCCAGGCGCGGTTCAGTTAGTCGCAAGTCATTGGCCCGCGATGCAGCAAATGCTGCTAGTTCCTCTTGAGTTCGCCACTCACCCGCAGCGCCTTCGATCCGGCAGCGCATGGCTTCGGTGGTTAGCTTCAAGCTCTCCATATCCTTCTTCGATATTTCGAAGAGGCTGCGCGCACGGTTGAGCTTGCGCGTGAATCCCACCCGCACGGCATGTGGTTCCAGGCAAATGAGCAGCAGACCCACGTTCACCGCCTCGGCTCGAAACCGATCGGGGCAGAACTGGATGACACTGTAGAAGGCTTTAAGCATTTTCTGAATTTCCTTGACTGCCAAACCACGGTATGAGTTGTTCTATCCAACTGCCAAAGTTATCGGCTACGAACGTTGCGCGGCGATAAATCAACTCGCACCACGCCCTCCGCGATTCAGCTGATACATCCCACTCCTTGGGTACTGACGCTACAATTGCCTCGACCGTTTCCCTGTCCAGCTGTCGCAACCGCAAAGTGCAATCCTCGATTATATGCTGGCGCAGCCTCGCTCGGAATTCTGGAAACAGTCCGTAGACATGTTCGCTCCGGACTTTATCCAGGTTTGCTAGCTTTGGGCCGAGGTCCTCCCCCGAACGGATAAAGCACAGACCATGATCCATAGCGATCAAGCGACGCTTGCCCGCTTCAACGCCCTCGCTGGACAGAAATACGTTGTCTGGGTTGGGCCTGCGAGCTGTCGCATCGTGAAAGTGTCGGTCGCAATTGAGAGTCCAAGTGTCGAACACAACCAGGCGCGTTATGTCGTCTGGATTGACAAGCACATCCAACTGTAGCCCCGACTGCCCCCACGGCTCACCTTTGAGCGCACGCGTGGCGAACGCTGGGCCCTGCTGCGCGCGATGGTTCCTGGGCAGCGGGAAAGCATCGTCAGTGGTTAGGGTCAAGATCGCGATGTCGAACGTGGACAGCCCAAACCATCGTGCCAGATGTGTGCCGACCCAGTCGGTCGCCAACACATGCGGCCCCTGCCGATTGCCCATCGGTTTGATATAGGCG
>JADLDX010000247.1 GCA_020846515.1 Pirellulaceae bacterium | reverse complement strand
CACGCGCACAACAAAGGCATCATCCACCGCGATATCAAACCCTCCAACGTGCTCGTGACTCTTCACGATGGCACGCCTGTCCCCAAGATCATCGACTTTGGTGTCGCCAAAGCCACCAATCAACAACTGACAGATCGCACTCTGTTCACGAGCTTCGCGCAATTTGTGGGCACGCCGCTCTACATGAGCCCAGAACAAGCGGAGATGAGTGGCCTGGACGTCGACACTCGCAGCGATATCTACTCGCTGGGCGTGTTGCTCTATGAATTGCTGACCGGTACGACTCCGTTCGATCGCGTGCGTTTGCATGAAGCCGCCCTGGATGAGATCCGGCGGATTATTCGTGAGGAAGAACCGCCGCGGCCGAGCACGCGCGTGAGCAGCTTGGGGGATGCAAGTGTCACCACATCCATGCAGCGTTCGACGGATCCGCTCAAGCTCAAACAACTCTTGAAACGCGAGTTGGACTGGATCGTCATGAAGACGCTTGAAAAAGATCGCACGCGACGATACGAAACAGTGAATCAATTAGCAATCGAGGTCCAGCGGTATCTCGATGGCGAACCGGTTGAAGCCTGCCCGCCGTCGACCACCTATCGACTGAGCAAGTTGATCAGTCGCCATCGAACCGCGTTCGTCATCGCAGCCAGTTTCTTATTGCTCATACTCGGCTCGACCGTCTTGTCTTTGGCTCAATATGCCCGCGCCAGTCGGGCTCGCGACCAGGCAATCGCGGCTCAAGTAGATGCGCAGCGAGAACGCGACCGCGCACTCGAGGCGGAGAAAACTGCGGCCACACATTTGGATGCGGCAACCCAAGAGAAGGTACGGGCCGACAATCATGCCCGCGAGCTAAAGCAGCGGCTCTACGACTTTACGATCATCAAGGCCAACACGGCTTACCGCGATCGTGACATGAGTAACGTAGCGACTCTTTTGTCAGAGTGTTTGCCGGAACAGCGCGGTTGGGAATGGTCGTTTCTGAATCGCCAAACCAGCGGTCCAAGATCATTGAAATTGCCTGGAACCATGAATTGGGAGTTTGCCATATCACCTGATATGACTCGAGTTGTAGTGATTGATGACGGCGGCGTAGTCCGCTGTCTCGCACTCTCGGATGGCAATCTGCTATGGAGCAAAAAATCGGAAGTACTGATCTCCTCAGGATGTTGCATCTCACCTGATGGTCAGCAGTTTATCGTCACCGGCAGTCGCCAAACGCCAGAGGCGACCGATTCCGCGAAACAACTAAGCAAGTGTGCAATGGAATCGCTTAGCATGGCCAATGGTGATGTGTTATGGACCGAGATACCAAAGGGTAGCACGTCGTTTCAACCATTCTTCTGTCAGGCTGGTGCAAAATTCTTGGTGACTGTGGCCACGAGTGACTCGAGCTCAGAGGTTCAATTGCGATCGTCCTCCGATGGCAGCTTGATCTGGGCAACACCAGCTCTCAGTATTGCATCGGCCATCATGAACCAGGCTGGGACGAAGATTTTCATTTCCGAGACACAAGAAATAGCCCACGAACAACCAAGCCGCATGCGCTGCTTGAGTGCTGACGATCGAAAGCAATTGTGGAAAGTGGACCGACCCAAAGAAGGTTCTAATCTGTTGTTGAGTCCGGATGAATCGGAGTTGATTGCCACGGGCCAGAATATGGACTTGATTCTTTACGATGCGAATACGGGTAAACTTAAACAGCGGACCAAAGGACCATTGAATGAAGCTGCCATGATGGTTTTCAGTTGCAATCCGCGCAGCCATGTGCTGACAGTCACTCCGGCAGGAAATATTGCTGTTTGGAATTGGCAGACCAAGAGCAGCTTGGAAACCTTGAAGGCCGCAAGTGCTTTCGCTGCGCAGCTAACCCACGATGGATCGCAATTGGCTTACCTGGTCGGCCAGTCGAATACACTGCAGCTTCGCCCCGTGCGTTCAACTCTGGACACGCTGACTTTGGTTGGACACCAATCTGGCTATAAGGGAGCCAGGTTCTTAGACCCAAAGCATTTGTGCAGCGTTGGGCCCGACCGAGCTTGGCGTGTGTGGCAGACGACAACCGGCCAAGAGCTCATGGCCAAGCCAACGCAGGCGACAGGTTTGGAATTGACGGTTGCACCCGATGCCAGCTGGATTGCCGCCGCCACGATGCAGGGCACGAAAGTGTGGGATAAGGCCACAGGCAACCTCCTGCAAGATTGGCCGCAAGACGGCCCAAGCTGGTTCGTCAAACGCAATGCTGCGGGCACACTGCTGGCGACCGCAGGAGAACAAGGCATCGTCCGAGTTTATGAAACCAAGAACAGCATCGGCCCTGGCCAATGGTCGACCAAGGTTGAGTCACCCAGTCATGAGTTTAAGGCCTCGGGCAGTATCCATGGGTTGGCCGTTAGTGCCGATGGCCAGACGCTGGCAACCCTCGATACGCCCGGTTGTGAGGTCATTCTCTGGGATGTGCCCAGCGGTAATCGCGAAGTACTCCGCACCGCTCAACCTGGACAAATGGGGAGAACCATTGAATTTTCACCCGATGGCCGGTTATTGGCGATGGGTGTTAGCCAGACGGTCGAGCTTTGGGACGTGGCGTCACGGAAACAGATCACGACATTTCGCGATGCTGGTGTCAAGGTCATGTCACTGACCTTTGATAAGACTGGCTCGAGACTATTCGCGGGAACAGTGAACGGAATGATAATGGTTTGGAACCTTCAATCCCGAGAGCGGCTGCTGAGCTTCAAAGCCCACAACAATTTTGTCGTGTGCTTAGACATGAGTCCAGACAACTCAACCTTGGCTTCCTCCGGCTTGGACGGCGAATTGCGACTTTGGGAAACTCAGCTTCTCTCGCCTGAACTGGCTGCTCAGAGAGATCTTGTCCAGCGCGCGACGATGGTCGCAAATCGTCTGCTCGTTCAGCATCGAACGCCCAAAGCGGCGCTGCAACATCTGCTTCAAACTGATTCGAGTCCCTCCGAGTTAACGCCTGCAGTCATGGCGAACTTGCAAGCCCGTATGGAGGCACCGATCAATCTCAACGCATTGGCCGCGGCTACGGATGCCAAACCCGAGGCTGCCATGCCGAGAGGTGCCGCCACCGTAAGCCCCCCGCCGACTTCCTCCGCCAAGAACACAGCCAACACAGCCAACACAGCCAACACGGCGAACACGGTTGACGCAGCTAACACGGCAGATGCGAACCGCACCATGAGTGCAAGTGGGTTGAAAACGCGTATCGATGCAACTCTATCCAAGAGCATGGCTGATATCTTGCAGCCCACAACTGCGGAACCCAGTCTGCTCATATCTGAAAGATGGAATGCACTCTGTCGCTCGCAAGTGCAGAAGTCAACCTACAATCTCGAGCCCGCACAGTTGATCGCTTTATTGCAACAGATCAAGGACAACGGTGATGCGCCCCACTACATTCTGTATTTGAAAGCCATCGCCCACCTGCAAATTGAGCAGTGGGAAATGGCTGAGACCGAAATGTCGAGCGCCCTAACCCTGATCCCCGTCAAGTCACCGTTGTGGTTCACCTATGCTTTCCGCTTGTCCTTTTTGCAGGCCTATGTTGGCAAGTGGGATGAGAATCGCAAGCTCTGTAATGCAGCGATTGAGAGCTACAAAGACACTAAAGATTCGATCATTCTTGAGCGGCTGGCCAAGATGTGTTTGTTCTCCAAGCAAGCCGGCATCGATATGCCAACGGCTGGGGCCATTGCTAACCGGGCTCACAGCGAGAACGAATACCTGGGAGGCAGAGTTTATGCGCGCATGACGCTCGGCCTGGCCTCGCTCTGGCAAGAGAAATATGCCGAGGCTATCGAGCACTTCGATTATGTGGTCAGTACTGGTATCCCCGGTGACAAGCACGGGCAGGACATCATAACGGCGTTGTCAAAGCTCTACCTGGCGATCGCTTACCATCATCTAAACCGCAACCCCGAGGCCAAGCAACAGTTCGATGAAGCCTCTTTGGTGATTGAAAGCTTTCCGCCAACCAGTGGTTGGTGGCCAGACTGGATGATGGCTTGCATCGTGCAAAAGGAAGTCAGAGCCTTGCTCCGCTAGGTGTTGAAGCCGCAGCTAAGCTCTGCTGATAGCTGGGTTCATTGGTCTGACTGCACCCGCTAATGACGATTGCCACTCGCTAGCTTCGAGGCCTCTCGGTCATGACCCGCAGGTTTAGACGCAGGCGATCGATCCAGACAACCAGGGACTAGAGTTCGCGGCCCCTGGGCCTTTCGGGTGGAAATACCCGAATGCGATAGGCTGGTCGATCCCCCTCAATCGGCTCGGCCGACGGCGGGGTTCGGACAGAGTGTCGCACTGTCGCCAGACCGATTGTGCGAGTCAGGACTCTTGGTATAGTCGTGGGTGTGGAGAGCGGGCCTGAACTGGTATCTTGGTTCTGGGCTCGAGCGAAAAGAGAAGAAATTGAAGGTTTTATCGCGTTCAAAGCGGTACAGAGCAATAGCGCGGAAAGTAACTACTTTCTTTGTGCTGCTCATCTTCTGCGCTATGTCCGTGCCCATTCCTGTCGGCCGCGTAGAGTTCTCGGACAAAGACGCCTCTCAACCGTTTCCCTGTCAGTCGCGAGCCTGCGGCTGCAAGTCCGCGCGACAGTGTTGGACCAAATGTTGCTGCCATACCCCTAGCCAGCGTAAAGCTTGGGCACAGAAAAATGGCGTGACGCCTCCCGACTATGCCATCGTTATCGACGAAGTATCGAAAGACAGTGGTCCTAAAGGCCATGGATCCCAAGTCCCACGCGCTTGCTGCTTGAAGAAATCGCCTGCAGCCTGCGATGCGAAGACAAAGGCCGAACTGCCGCCGGATGATCATTCTCTACCGTCAGCCGGGGCTTCCAAACGCAAATGGGTGTTGAGCTGGTCAGCGCTCGGATGCCAGGGCAGAAGCACTGATTTTACGTTGCTGCCATGGACGATCCTGATCTCGCCGCTCAAGGTGACGGTCGGTATCGTCGAGTTTGGCCCGACTGTTTTGGTGATCGATTCAGAACCGCTATCGATCTATCTGGAGCTTGATACTCCACCGCCTCGGCAGTTGCTCTCTTAGCACTGCGCATCTTACCAGCCAATCGGCTACCAGGCCAACCTTGCTACCGTTCCATCGGGACATGCCTTTCCAGGCAATGATTCCAGGTGAGATTGGGGCGTGGCAAAGTATCGAAGAATATTGGCGACTCGAGATGGCGCATTTGTGCGGCTAAGAGGCCCGCTCTCCACAGGCTGGTTCTCGTCACCGCGTCAAGTGCGCCATCTTGAGCCGCATGTTCTCGCAGCTAACCATTTCCTGAACCGAAACTAAATTAGTTCATCGTATAACCAAATGAAAACTCACTATCGCGCGGTATCACGCGCTTTTACACTCGTGGAGCTGTTGGTCGTTATCGCCATCATAGGCATCCTGGTCGGCCTGCTACTACCTGCCGTGCAAGCGGCGAGGGAGGCAGCCCGACGCATGTCGTGCGGCAACAATCTCAAGCAGATTGGGTTGGCCATGCACAACTACGAATCTGCTCATCGCAAGATTCCATCTAACTATTCACTCGGACGAAGCAATAGCGGCAATTTTTCAGTGCTGGCTCAGATGCTGCCCTTTGTCGAGCAGACAAGCCTTCATAACCTGATCGACTTCAGCCAGCCGATGCAAGTCGGATGTTGCCCGGGGACGTTGACGCCCGCGTTTGTCGGACCAGCTAGTTTGGTTTTGCCCTTCTTGCGTTGTCCGAGCGACGATGGACCGGATGTGTACGACATCCGGACTCTCAGCGGCTCGGGACCCATCGAACGTTATGCTGGGAACAACTATCACATCAATGGTGGTACTGCGTTGGGCACACTGTACGATTCGCGACTGCCCACTGACGGTATCTCGTGGACAAACTCTTCGGTGCGACTGGCCGATATTACCGATGGTCTGAGCAATACGGCAGCCTTTGCCGAATCGTTACGCGGATTGGCCAACCAAACCGCTACTGCACCCACCAATAGTTACCAGCGTCGACGAACCTACATCAATGTGGCGTGCACATGGCGATCATCGACTGTGCCGCCAGCACAGCCAGGTCTAGCCAACAACTACCAAACTCCACTTGATCCCAAGTTGTTCGAAGCTATGACCGTCGCCATCAGCCGCGGCTGGGCCGGCCAGCGCGGTGCCGGTTGGATACACGGCCGCGAATACTACACCAGCTATAACCACTAT
Source organism: Pirellulaceae bacterium (assembly GCA_020846515.1). GTDB lineage: Bacteria > Planctomycetota > Planctomycetia > Pirellulales > Pirellulaceae > Aureliella. The sequence continues at coordinate 5,404 of JADLDX010000247.1, read as the reverse complement.
CACAATCCGAACAGCGATATACCCGACATGGGAACTTGTGGATACGGAGTCTTCGGTGCCAGGAGTGGTCACACCGGAGGCGTTCAAGTGGTTCGCTGCGACGGCAGTGTGCATTTTGTTAGCGACAGCATCGACCTGGCTGTCTGGCGCGCATTCGGTACACGTCAAGGTGGCGAAGTATTAGCCGACTTTTGATCCATCTGCTTGCTGACTTACCAAACAAAACGAATCGCTCGACATCAACGATTCAAGGCGACGATTCAAGGCATCCCATTCCCCTTCGATTAGAACTTTGTGAAAGAGAAATCCAATGAGAACCATTTTCTGTTTAGCGGTTCTGAGTATGGCCGCGATGAGTATGGTCGCATTTGTGCCAGCATCGGCACGTGCCCATGACACGTGGGTTGAAGCGGGCGCGTTGCAAGTCAGAACCGGCGAATATGTCTATGTTGATTTGAGGTTAGGCAATCACGGCAACAATCATCGCGACTTTAAGCTCGCCAGTAAAATTACGCTCAAGCCATGCGAGTTATCGATCATCGGACCGGATGGTATCTCCCAAGACGTCAAGTCCAAGCTGATCGATACCGGTAACGCCGAAAAAGAAGGTTATTGGACCACGCGGTTTGTAGCAAAAACATCCGGCGTCTATGAGGTCGTGCATAAGCTGGATACGTTGCATGGCAAGACGCGCGCGATCAAGAGCGGCAAGACCTATTTCGTCGCGCAGGGAACTGGAAGCACTGCCACGGGCGGCCCTGTCACTGATCGCCTGCCTGATGGCTTCGCTGCACATGGGCTAGGCTTAGAGCTGGTTCTCGAAACGCCGCTTGATCAATTATCAGCCGGAACACCTATTCGCTTACGACTGATGCGCAGCGGTAAACCGTTGGGGCAGACGCTGGTCTCGTTCGTGCCCCGGGGTATGACGCTCAGCGACGGCGTGGATGCAAACTACGAACGCACGACCGATGCCGATGGTCGCGTTGAATTCACACCTCGAGAAGGTAATCTCATTTTGGCCGTGGCGCATCATGTGGTAGAAGATGAGAAAGGTGAGGGTTACGATAGAACACACTACGGCGCTACGCTGGTACTGGCCGTGCCGCAGCAAAAACTATCCAAGCCATAGTGAATATCCAAGCCATAGTGTTCAAGTGTCCGGATTAGAAAACCGTTCCTTTGCTTACATGCCTATTTGATTGATGGGAAGATACCATGTTCTTCTGGTGCGCGGTGGTTTTGTTGACAGCGCCGGTGGCCCCTGACGCGTGGCCGGCATTTCTCGGTGCTGGTGCAACGGCAGTTGACGCAGAACAACTACCATTAAAGTGGTCGCCCACGGAGAAGATCGCCTGGCGCACTGGAGTGCCAGGCCATGGACAATCCAGTCCCGTCATCTGGGGAGAACGGGTCTTCCTGACTTCCGTCGAAGGGCCGAACAAGGATAGGTTCCACATCCTCTGTTTGGATCTGCAAAGCGGGAAAGAGCTGTGGCGAAAAACGATCGCCAACTCCGCACCAGTCGCCAACAGCGTCTATGTCAGCCGCGCAGCACCGACCCCTGTGGTCGATTCCAAGATCGTCATCGCGCAATTTGAAAGTGGTGATGTGGTTGCTTTCACTCATGAGGGTGAAGAACTTTGGAAGCAATCGTTAAGCACAGAGGTTGGTCCGCTGGTGGCAGAGTTTGGTTTGGGCGCTTCCCCATGCCAGACGGAGGACCTCGTCTTCATTTTGCTGGAACACGATGGCCCCAGTTACTTACTGGCCTTAGACAAACGCACGGGACGCACGCAGTGGAAAGCAGCCCGCACCGCTCGACGCAGTTGGAGCTCACCGGCTATCGTTACGGTAGATGGCCAGCCGCAAGTTGTGGTCAGTTCCGCTGGCTCTGTGGATGGATATCAAGCCAGCAACGGAGAGCTGCTGTGGAGTTTCAAGGAAGTAGGTGGCAATACAGGCACTACTCCGATCGACTGCGGTGATGGGCGATTCCTGGTCGCCGCAGCGCCTGGACGACAAGGCGAAAACATGCAGGAGTCCAAGAAATCGAACGGCATGATGCAGATCCAAAGACGCGGTACGCAATGGAGCGCAGAACGCAAATGGATTGCAGATGATGTGGCCCCCAGTTGGGCTTCACCCATAGTCCATCAAGGATTGGCCTATTGGATCAATCGCGTGGGCGTAGTGAGTTGCTTTGATGCAAGCACGGGAGAGTTGGTTTATCAGGAACGCACCAAACAATCCTGTTGGGCGACGCCTTACGCAGTCGGGGACCGTATCTACTTCTTTGGTAAAGACGGACTGACGAGCGTGATCGCAGCCGGGCGTCAATTTAAAGTACTTGCGGAGAATCAGCTGTGGGGTCCGGACGATCTGCCTGCGGAAGCAGGCGCGCCGGCCAGTGAATCAACTGAAGAACGAAGACGAGCCGCGGCGATGTTCAGCGGCCCGACGCTGTACGGATTCGCCGTTGCCAAAAACCGATTTGTCATCCGTATAGGCAATCAAGCCTTTTGTGTGGCAAACTAGTTGCACGAATACTAGACACGTAGACAGGGCATTACTTGAGGGGGTCAGGCGCCAAGACTCGTTGTAGTTCGGCCCTGGCTTCTGGATACTCTGGCTGGATGGCAATAGCCGCAGAGAACCAGGTGATAGCGAGTTCTGTTAATCCCAGCTCCCTGGCCGTTAACCCTAATTGATAGCGAATTTCAGCATCATTCCAATCGCCCGAAGCCTGGGCGTGCAAGTCGGTAAACTTGACGCGCAAATCTCGCAGCCTGGTCGACTCCGCTGCATGCTTGGCGGCGAACTCCGCCTGGCCCATCCGCGCCCAAAGCTGCGACAACTGATAGTGAACTCGATTCTCCTGCGGATGAGCTGCTACCGCTCGCTGCAAAGTACCAAGAGCTGCATCCAACTGAGACTTGTCTGCCTGCGAACTATCTAACTGCAGCGTGGCTTTAAGGAGCAACGCGTCCAGATGGCTCTCCTCGAGGAACAGTGCCTGATCGACCAATCTCAGTGCTTCGCCCACTTCTCCTCGCGCATACTTCGACTCGGCGGAACAAGTAAGCGTGTGGGCATCAACCGGGCATTGCCGAAGTATCTCGTCTAACGCCTGATGCTGACCGGTCTTCAACAAACAATCGGCCAGTTCTCGCAACACCTGCGGTCGATCCGCAAAGGCAGATGATCTGCGCAGTGCCTCGCGATACTCAACTGCGGCCGCATCATACGATTCCATATCCTTATAGATCAATCCCCGCAATCGATGCGGCCGAGGATCTTCAGGGGCTAACGCCGCCACCTTGGCCAGTTCCTTAACGGCTGGTTCCGTTGCCCCGAGGTCATAATAGGCAGCGGCCAACCAGCGATGGGCATCCACGGACGAGTCATCCAACTCAATCGCCGATTTGAGTATTTGAATAGCGGCGCTAAACTGACGATTCTTGTAAAATGCTTCACCCGTCATGATGTGTGCCATCGCCGCAGTCGGGGGAAAGTCCAATGCATTCTGCAATCTTGCAGCGGCTTCATGCACACGCCCCAGTCGCAAATCAATGCCCGCCTCAAGGACGTCTTTGAAGCGACCATCGACAGCCGCAGCGGATAATGCTTCGGCGGATAAGCGTGTCCCGGCCAGGTCACCACTGTGCAACCGGTTCAAACCGTCGGCATAGATGACTTCTACCGGCAGGGGTCGCAACTCCTTCGCTATCCAACGGCCCAAGGCGGCCAGCATCAGCATGCCCGCCATACCCCATAGGGCGATCTGAACGAGGGTCCAGATTCTTAAGCGATTGTTAGCTGATCCTGTCCTCAATGCCCAATGATCCCCCTCGACAAGAGCCCGATGAGTTGTCGCTCACAGGGCGGTATTTTACAATTCCGCCATGCCTACTCGCGTTTACTTGAGCATAATGAAACATGCTTGTGCGTGCTGAAGCGTACGCAAGTACACTCAGGTTTCAACCATCTTCGATCATACTCACTCACACTCGATCATACTCACTCACACTCGATTTAAGATGCCAGGCTTACCAGCCACGGGTGCGAGGTTGTTCAATGCAGCCTGGACGAGCTGACCGAATACGAACCAGTCCCAACACTCAACGAGTCGTCTATCGTGTCGACGAAGCCTGCGGTTGATAACGAATCGCATCCTCCTGATTCGGATCTGCACGCCCAGGGGTCCGGCCATGGGGCTCGGGTGCCGGTCGTTCGTCGTAGCCTGCTCAGTCTCGTACCGATCACGGTCATTCTGGTTGCAGGTTTGTGGTTGTGGAACGATCTGACAGGCTGGCGCGACCGTGCCCGAATTGAAGAGCTCTTTCGCACATACCGCGACCATCAGGCACTGGAACTCCTGCGGCATCAGTTGTTGGTCGAACGTCCCAATGCGACTGTTGCATTGCAATTGGTGCGTGTGCATCGTCGCCTGAACCAACTGGACACAGCACTGATGCTGGCCGATGCCGCAGAGCAACTCGGCGCTTCAGACGAGGCGCTTTCATTGCAAAGGCAACTTATCGCGGTGCAAGCAGGACAGATCGGTGATTTTGACAAACAGTTTTCCAAACTGATTGTCGATCGCGCGGAGATAGGAAGCGAAATCATCCAAGCTTACGTGCTTGGTTTGTTCGCCAATCAACGCATGGACGATGCTTTAGGTTTATTGTCTGGTTGGGAGAAGTCATCACCAGCGGACGCGCACCCTAAATTTCTGCAAGCTTATGTGTATCAGGGCATGGACCAAATCTCGTTGGCCACTGAGGCTTATCGCCGCGGCCTTGAACTGGCGCCCAAGGCCGACAGCATGCGTCTTCGATTAGCTGCCTTGCTCATCCAAACGGGTGATATCCAGGCCGCGCGCAGAGAGTTGTCATTGTGTCAGACTGGCCGACAGGCTCAGTTCGAACCTGTCGAAGTCCATGCTTTGCTGGCGGCCTGCGACTTTGCTGATAACTTACTGGAATCTGCCGCGGCCGAATTGGACAAGGTCTTGAAGGTTCAATCCAATCACATCGATGCGCGCCGCTTGCGCGGACGAATACGACTGGCCCGCAACCAGGCGCAGTCGGCCGTTGAGGATCTGCAGTTCGTTTCCCAGTTGCAACCCGGCGACCTGATCGCCCGCGAAGCGCTGGCGCGTGCGTTGCAGTTGACCGGGCGCGACCAAGAGAACTAACCCTCCCTTCGGGCCCTTCGGGAGGGTGCGTGCGCCGCACAGGCGAGTCCGCAGCGAGTACTTCATGCTTTGGTTAGCACGGGAGGCACCCTCCCCAGCTGAGCTGACGCCAGCCGACCCTCCCGCTGCTACGCAGCAGGAGGGTTAGTTCCCTGCTACGCAGCGGGAGGGTTAGTTCGCTTGACATCCCAAATCTGCCTGCAT
>JADLDX010000246.1 GCA_020846515.1 Pirellulaceae bacterium | reverse complement strand
CCCCGTCACGGAGTGCCGGGGCTACAGGACGATCACTCCAGCGCCGACGAATGGTCATGGATGATCCGCCACTGGTTATCGATCCGTTGCCAGACCAGCGTAAAGTTACCGCCGATGTCGCCTGCATCACGCTGCAGGTGCCATTGGCCGAGCACCAGGACGACTTGATCGCCCAGCGGATTAAATTCTAGATGGTCAAAGGTTAGCTGACCCATTTCATGTTTAGTCGGATATTTGGTTTTGTAATTGTCCAGCGTTGCTTGCCAGCCACGTTTCGTCTTGCCGCCCGACGAAAAGGTCAACTGCTCCGACTTCCAATAGGGGATCATGAACTGGTCGATGTCGCCTGTGTTCCAAGCCACCTGCTGGTCGTTGAGCAACTTGGAAATGATCGACTCGGCCGTCTCTGAGCTGGCGGGCTGAATAACGAAGTTCTGGCCGGCAGAGTCTGTCTTTTTTCCAGCTTGCGCGGCCGCCTGAAGAGCCATGTCATAAGCGCGCTCGGCCTCCAGTTTGGCCTGCTCAGCAAAGACTTGTGCAACCATCACACGCTGTCGCTGCCATAGAAAAAGCCCGCCCACAGCCAGCAACAACCCGGCGAGGACGATGATGGCCACCACCGCAACGGAACCGTTATTTTGATCTCGCATGCTGTTCTCGCTTATTGTTGAACAACTTGTGGCTACTTAATGCCGCTGCCAACAGGCTTTGATCGGCAACGATCACCAACCGTGGAGACATCAAATCAGCGAACTTCCTCCAATCCAGTTAATGATACCGAATAGTGAATTCCCCATGCGTGTTTCAAGTCCTAGATTGCCAGCAGAATCGCATCTATAATGCGAATTGCCCGTAGTCTTTTGACCGCGTAATCAAGTAGCCGCTGCATGGGAAATCCGAGTGAAGAACCTTTCGACAACTATGCCACAAAGGTCCTTTCGGTCCCTTCGTTTGAAATTCCTGGGTTTCGAATATTTGGCGAGCTAGGTCGTGGGGCTTTTGGCGTTGTCTATCGAGCTCAGGACATCACCTTGGATCGCCCCGTAGCGATTAAGGTTTCGGTGGTCGACGAACCCGCTCGCCGCGAAGAAGACATCCAAGAGGCGCAGAAGGCGGCTAAGTTGACCATCGAGGGCGTCGTGCCTGTGTATCAGGTTGGTCGTCTTGCCAGCGGCATGCCCTTCATCGTGCAAATGCTGTTGGAGGGCGGCACCCTCAGGCAAGAGATGAAACGGGCAGGTGGCATTGCGCCTAAACGCGTCTGCGAGTTGATGATTCGCGTCGCTCAAGTGGTGGCGGGAGCGCATGCCAATGGCCTGATCCATCGCGACCTAAAACCCGACAACATTTTGCTCGATCGGGACGGCAAGCCGTGGGTCGCAGACTTTGGTTTGGCTTTAAGCGAATCGGAGCAGCGTCTGCATAAAGGTGAAAAGGCAGGCACTCCGCTCTACATGTCGCCCGAACAGATCCAAGGTCGAGCCGAATGGCTGGATGGGCGATCTGATATCTATGCATTGGGTGTTATCTTCTATGAGTTGCTGGTGGGACGCCCGCCCTTCGCCGGCCGCACGCGACACGAGCTTGAAGAAGAGATTTTGCATCGCGATCCCAAGCCGCTCACGCAATCCTTGACCGGCCTGCCCGCCGAGTTCGACTTGATCTTTCGCAAGTGCTGCGCCAAGCAAATCAATGAGCGTTATGCCAACGCGATGGATCTCGTCAAAGACCTGGAAGAAGCCATTCAATCGATTCACTACAGCGAGGTGCGACCGGTTGAAAGTGGACGCGTTAGTACTCGCTTTGGATCGACTCGACATTCTTACAACTCCACGCGACGCGATAGCGCCCTCTTTACCGAACGTCAAGAGCAGCGACGCACGACACTCGCGCCGACCGTGTGGCTTGCAATTGGAATGCTGTCTCTAGTTGGAATCGGTTATGTGGGCATGAATTATGGACATTTGTTTGTGGCCAAGGACCCGAGTTTGGCAGGCCCCAACGTTTCGCCGCCTTCACCAGCACGCCCCGAGGTTTTGCAAGTTTCGCAAAAAACTGGTAGTACCCTTCGGACCATTTCCGAAGCTATTAAGCTGGCTCGACCTGGGGAAAGCATCTATATCTTGGACGGGAATTACACCGAGAATTTAATTCTCGAACAGGATATAGAATTAGTGGGTGATAAAGTTGCTCGTCCAACACTCACTTCAGACAATGGACATACCGTCTCCGTCACCAAAGACGCCAATGTCGTTTTACAGTCCTTGCAGCTGCATAACTCAAGCTCGAAATCGAACACGATTCACGTTGAACAAGGCTCGCTTACCGTCGACAATTGCCGGGTTTCTGCTTCAAGCTGGAATTGCGTGCGGGCAGTGGCAAACACGACGGTTGTCTTGACGAAGTCTGAGTTCCAAAACGGTGCGCAAGCCGTGGTTTACGTGACAGGCGCTAAAAAGCTGGACATCGATGATTGCATATTTACGATCTTCGTGAGCGGTTTCAAAGGAGTAGAGCAGCATCCCTATGGTGTCCTGGCCGATCAATGCACTGGGCGAATTGCTGGATCTACGTTTAATGGCAGCGGACAACGCGGCATCTTTTGGCAGGATGCCTCCGGACCTGTCACGATCGAAAGCAACGAGTTCAATTCCTGTGACTATCCAATTGAACTGGTGAATGTAGGACAAGCCTTCATCCAAGGCGAGACTAAGATGGTCGATTGCATAGACGGTATCGAATTGACGAACTCAACTGTCTCTATTCGCGGATTGACCATTGAGGGCGCTAATAAATCAGAATCGCGGGGTATTCGCGTGCGTCGAGACGAAAAGACACCTGGCACAAGCAGCAACAGAGTCACTGTCGCGGAATCGAAAATCAAAGCCTTCGGAAAAGGCCTCGAAGTCCTGGATAAGTCCGTTGATATCGAGCTGGACGGCGTTGTTTTTGAGGACAACCCCAGAGCTAGTCTGATTTTCGAAGCCGCCCATCAGGCAACTTTAGTTCGGTGCAAGATTGCCAAGAGCACGATCGGTATAGAGATAGTCGATTGTTCCGTCGAAATGAAAGATTGCGATTTTCGAGAAGTCCGCTTCGGCGTGGTGCAATCGACTCCATTGGACAATCCGGGACTGATCTGCGATCGCACCACATTTCAGGCCGGCGGGCCGGGTTCAGCCGCGTTGACCCTCAAGTCAGGTTCGGCTCAATTGAAAAACGTGACGATCCAATCCATGGAATGTGTCGTCAATTTCGTAAACGCGACGGCTAGCACCGCGAAACGCAAACTGGATCTAAATGCCCTTACTTTGACGGACTGCAAGTTCGAAATAAGTGCTCGCGCCACCGGTGTCGTCACCGTGAGCAACATGGACAAATTGAAAATCGACTATGACCATGAAAAGTTCCGAGTGGAGGATAATGCCAAGAATACTTCCTCGATTCTTGCAATAGCCCTCTAGCTCTAACTTGAAATCTCACGTTTTCAAATTAGCATCAACTAATTGAGTGAGTTCGACTTGTTTGAATGTGGAAATAATTATGTCACCGCGAATGAGCCGAAGCTTTTTAGTCTTCATCGCCTGTCTGGGTATATTGGAAGACCATGTAAACGGACAGATCCCAGCGTCTAAATTCACGACTGTCCTTCAAAGCGTGAAACTGGAAGTACCTGCGGATAACATAGGTAGTTTTGATGAACGGGAGAAAGAGCTCTTGGGGAGCTTAGACTCTTCGGGATTCGATCCAATCCCAGATGAAGTCAGGACGGTACATATCATCTATCCTGATGGACGCAGGGAATCCCAAGAGGCAGATGCGAATGGTCAATTCGCTTTTAGTAATGTTTCTAGTGGCTTAGCATCGTTAGTCGTCACCGGTACCAAGGGTACCTACGCTGCGATGGCGGTGTACATCGAGTCAGTCGCCACGGCGCCGAAATTGCCCAATGGTGAAACCCCATCACCACCTGCTAATTCTCCCTCTCCTGTCGCTCCTGTAGCATTTCGAGTTCCATCCACGGTTATCGATCCAACTGTCATGGTTAGCTTGGACGGCGGCGACCTTCGACGAACAGTAGCCACGGCGGGATTTGGTACGCAAGGCCAGGCTGTAAAGCCACTGTCGTTTTACAAGCCTGGACCGGCCAATCGTTTTCAGGTCGCGCGAGTCAATGGAATCGTGCAAGGAAAAGTGGTCGTGCCAGAAGATGGCTACGAGCAACAACCCGGAAGATTCAACATCACAATTATGAAAGACGGTCGCCCAGCCGCCATGACCGTTAGCGATCCAGACGGGAACTTCCGCGTACCCTTGAACTCTTTGGGGAATCACTCGATTATCGCCGCCGGCCCGGCTGGCCACGCAGCCTTTTCGTTCGAAGTGCTGGATGGTGGTCAAACGGCACTCCGCAAGTCCAACCAGAGTGCGCGACTGGTAGGTAAGTTACCCAAGCCAAGCGATGTGCTTTATGTTTTGGTGATTCCACCGCGCATGATGGCTGCCGTTCGTGAAATCGTTGACAACGCCTATCCTTCACCGTTGCCACCGCCTGACATTGCCTTTCCCGCTGCCCCAATGTTGCCCTCTGGTTTCCCCGGAGGTTTCGCCGCTGGTAACTCCAACGCGGGTGGTGTATTTGGCGGCGGCGGTGGCTTAAGTGGTGGTGGCGGTGGCGGATTCGGTGGAGGCGCCGGATTCGGCGGTGGTGGTGGTGCTGGCTTCGGTGGTGGCGGGCCCGGAGGCATAGGAGCTTTGCTCGGCATCGGCGGCTTGGCCGCAGGAGTTGCCGCCCTGGCTGCCGATGATGACGGCTTCGACACCGTAGCCGCCAGCGTGATTGTTCCGTAAGCCACACGTTGGCCTAACATAACAAAATGGACGGCAGCAACATGCCGTCCATTTTTATTGGGGCCGTTACTCTCAGATCCGTCCTTCAATACGGGTTGTTAGTCGCTTAGTCACCGGTGGCACGTTGGACCAACTCTCGAAACGTCGGCCGAAGTGACTTGTGCAAATAGCGGGCGAATGAACTGTCGAGTTTACGAATGGCGATCAGTTCCACGACGTCCGCAAAATCTTTGTGCGTCCGTCGCAAACTGCCCGTACCGCTCGCAAGCTTCATCTCAACCAGTCGCGATAGCCGAACAACCGACAAGCCTTCCAGTTCCTCGACATTCAATTCTCCAACCGGCTCGGGGATTTTGACCTCAGATCCCTTGCCCGCCCTTTCCCCAGCCATCAGGAATTGCACGGGCACGCCACTTGGACTCTGAAACTCCTTCAACTCTGCATGCCATTGAAAGGCGTCCGCCAAGAGCAACTCTTTGACGGCCGACGAATCCTTGGGATTGATAATCACGTCGACATCGGTGGTATTGCGTTGGTATCCATGCAAGCAGACAGCCACGCCGCCACACAGAGAGTGTGCGATACCAGACTGCTGGAAGATTTGATGGCAACGCATGGCGACTTCCCACAGGGATTCGTTACCCAACATTGCGTAGACCTTGGCGCTTGGAATCATTGTTTGCCTCATCCATCCGATTGTAGTTCATGCCACGCAGTTGCCAACCGCCGGTGTCGTACGCCCCGCGCACGCGCAGTGCCGAAGGGACGAAAGACATCATCCCAGACAAACATCTCCGGTTGGGCTCGTTGTGATGGCGGCTCGGTTAGCGCTCTCTTCATTGGTAACCGAACTGCTCGCCGCCTGCATGCTCGCTGGATCAATACCGGCGGTTGGCACCGCCGGCTGGAATCCTATGTCCCTTCAGGACTAAATGCCAATGTCGTTTCAGGACAAAATGCAATGTCCCTTTGTGACCAAATGCAAAGTTCCATTGGCACGAAACCCTTCGTATTCTGTCCCGTCGTATTCAGTCCCGGAGGGACGAACGATTCCAGCCGGCGGTGCCAACCGCCGGTGTCGTACGCCCCGCGCACGCGCAGTCCCGAAGGGACGAATGACATCATCCCAGACAAGCATCTCCGGTTGGGCTCGTTATGATGGCGGCTCGGTTAGCGTTTTCTTCATTG
>JADLDX010000245.1 GCA_020846515.1 Pirellulaceae bacterium | reverse complement strand
CGTCAGTCAATGCTAGTATTTCCCAAGAAGCGATTGCCTGTGTCCCCGGATGGTCATCCCTCCCCGGATGGTCATCCCCGGTTGGTCAGCATCCCTGGTTGGTCAGCTTCGCTGGGCCGGCGCGCCCGGGGACACAGGCATTGCTTTTTTGCTAGCAATCACCGGCGAGTTCGGATGAAGCGATGCTAGCATTAACCTGATTGTGTGTGTCCCCGGTTGCCTACCTCCCCCCGTTGCCTACCAATTCGGCGTCAGTCAATGCTAGTATTTCCCAAGAAGCGATTGTCTGTGTCCCCGGATGGTTCAGGCTATTCTACTTTTATGCTAGCAACAGATAATCGCTGTGTCCCCGCGTGGTCAGGTCCCCGGGTAGTCATGCTAGCAACGGAAACATGGCACGGGGACACACACGTTGTGCGTTGTGCTAGCAATCGAAAAGTGCCTGTGTCCCCGCGTCGGTTGTCCCCACGTCGTGTGGATGAACGAATTGCCCAACTCTCAACGAATAAACGACTTAAAAGCTGTACGATCGCCGTAGATGTTAGCGGGCGAAGTGAGCGAGCAGAGTGCGTAGGCGTGCTACGTCAGCAACTGGCCGATAACCTGTCCATCGGACAGACGCAGTGGCCGGCCAATGGGTGTCTGAAGTTCTTGTTTATAGTCGACCCCTAAGGCTTGGAGCAGCGTGGCGTGCAGGTCGGCGATGGTCACCGGGGAGGTAGTAAACCTGGTCGGATCTTCGCTCTGCAGATCTGGCGCTGAAGATGTTTCGCCCAAGACAAAGCCGCGGCGCAGATTGCCTCCGGCCAAGAGCACGCTGAATCCATGAGGCCAATGATCACGACCTGAGGCAGGATTGATCTGGGGCGTGCGGCCAAATTCTCCGCCGCAGAATACGACCGTATCGTCCAGCAAGTCTCGGGCAGCCAGTTCGTTGAGTGTCGATGCTAGAGCCGCATCTAAATCCAGACAGCGAGCCGATTGCAGTTCGTGGTTGGAAATGTGCGAGTCCCAACCGCCCAGTTCGACCTCGACGCACCGCACGCCGCGTTCGATCAGGCGAATGGCCGCCAGGCAGCCGCGCCCAAAGGCGGTATCGCCGAAGCGGGTACGCACGTCCGCTGCTTCTTGCTTGATATCAAAGGCATCTAACTGGGAACTGTTCATCATCGACAGCGCACGACTGGTGGCGGCCTGGTGCTGGGTGCGTTGGCTGTCCATGTCAATCAATCGTCCGCGGCGAAACTCTTTTTCAAGCGTGCCCAGGAGCGAGTCGACTCGTTTTTCGAAGACGGGTTTATCGATGTAAGTGATCAAGTTGGGAATCGGTTGATCGGGGTCCTGCATCTGAAAGGCGTCGTAGGCTGGCCCGAGATAACCGCCTCGTGCCGGCCATTGGCCCGCCAGGATCGAGATGTGTCGAGGGATCTCGAGATTCGATGGCTGTTGATGACACAACACAGCACCGATGGCAGGATGCACGATGGTAGGTTCAGGCCGCCAGCCGGTCTTTACATTGTAGGTCGCGCGCTCATGATCGCCTTCCTTGCTAATCACACTCCGCACTAGACAAGCTCGATGCATATGCTCGGCCGTTCGCGGCAGCGTATCGGCAATCGTCAAGCGTGGTACAGTCGTGGCGATGGCTTTAACATCGCCGCCAATTTTCGTACCTGGATGCGGATCAAAGGTTTCCAATTGACTGGGCCCACCGGCCAGCCAAAGTATGAGCAGCGACTTGGGACGCTTCTCCGGACTTTTCTCGGCGGCGCGTGCCAGGCTCTCTGCCAGGCCTGTCATCCAAGTGGCACTGGCCAGCCCAGTCACATTGGCCACACCCGACATGCCGAATAACCCAGTCATCGATGCCAACGACTGACGTCGGGTCATGTGGGCCCAGCCCGGACAGCTCCACCAATCGCGAGGTGATTCATGCATGGTTAATGGTTCCAGCAAAATTCTGTTGTGTTGAGCATGGCCCAAGCCATATCGGACATGGCTCGAGCGCGAGTCCGGCCATACTTCCCTTGGAGATGCTCTTTGAAAACGACCTGTTCGTCATGCGTGGGATAACGATTGAGGATCGTCAAGTAAATCAAGTCTAGCGCCTCGTCGTCATTTTTCACGAACCTAGCGATGCGTGTGCTGGCATTGGCAACCAAGTCGATTTTGGTACGCTCACTGACCATGTTGCCATTCATCATCAGCAATCGCTGCGTGATGGTAATGGGATCCGCATTAAATTCGTCTTCACCGCGATCGCCGAAGGACTTGACGAACTCTTGTCCGTCGCCGAAGGCCTGCAACTGCAAAAAGATGGAGCTGTGTGTATCGATCGCTGTCAGGCGACAAGTCTGAATAATGCTGGTCGCCACTTGATCGGGTCGCAGTTGCGTCAGGGGAAAGACAGCCCAAGCTGCTTCGTGGGCCGGGGAGATTTCAAACTCCGCCCGGCTCGACCGTTGAAAGGCGGCTGAGTTGGCGATCAATGCCACTAAACGGCGCAAGTTGTATTGATGTTTCACGAAGTCATCAGCCAGAACATCCAGCATAGGTGGCAAGTCACCGACCAATGGAATGTCGTCCACCGGTTCGACCAAGGCGCGACCGAACATCAGGGCCCACATGCGATTGACCGTCGCTCGCGCGAACATTTTGTTTTCCGGATGTGTGACCCACGCGCCCAAACGCTCGCGCGGTTTGCCATTGCTGGGCAACAACTCTCGATAGAACGGCACTTGCGGCGAAACTGTCCGTTCTGATTCTTCATTCAAAAACTGGTAGCTGTACGCGCGTTGGTCTTCGATAATGCCACGAAACACCGGATCGGCTGTGGCGGTACCGGCATAAAATGCGGCCAGACCATGAAAGTCCTCTTGCGTTCCCTCGCGAGGTGCCTGCAGATTGCCAAAGTTAGTGCGTTGCAAAACATCGTCATGGCACTGGAGGCAATCGATCCGCATGGCCAAGAAGGCTCGGCAAGTGCGACCGGCCAGGCGTATCGGGTCGGCGCGACCGTTATTGCCTTCGTCCATCGTGGCTGTGACGAAGTTCACCGCGGGGGTATCGGTCCATAATCCATCGGAGCTGATCATCTGCCGCACGATGCGATCGTACGGCGTGCCTTGCTCCAGTTGTTCTGAAAGCCAGGTGTTAAACTTGCGTCTGCGAAACAAGAGAAAGGGACCTTCATGGGTTCCCACACAGGCTCGCGCGATCCGTTGGCGGAAGTAGTCGCTCCAACGTTTATCGGCCAAGAGATGCTCTACCCACCAGGCAACGCG
>JADLDX010000244.1 GCA_020846515.1 Pirellulaceae bacterium | reverse complement strand
TTATATTCATAAATGACTTGAACTGGGATTTTGAGTGCATCTTCTAGTTGTTCGACGAAGATGCGGACCTCTGAGGTCATGCCCGTTCGAATCGTCTCGGGTGGATTCATGATCTCGATATAGGTCGCATATTCCTTGACCGATGAACTAAACCAACTGCCTGGTTCGGCATACTTGTTGACGCGCTTGACGCGACCTTTCAGTTCATCGGAGGCTGCCGTGATGCCGATGCGAACCGGCATGCCTTCGCGAATCAACGTAATCCGCGACTCGTTGATCTTGGCTTTGACCTGCATCTTATTGGGATCGGGCAGTTTGATAATGCATTGACGTTCGCGGGCCGATGCACCAGCCTCGACGACGAACTCGGCGCCACCTCGACCGCTGAAGACATTGTTGTGAACGACTACGCCATCGGCTGGCGAAGTGATGACGCACTTGGCAATCTGGTCTTCCGCTTCCTTCAGCTTGTTCATTTCTTCATTTAATACACTTTCGTCTGACGAAAGCTTGGCCTTGGCGGCATCAATGGCACTTTCCAACTGAACCTTCATTTTTTCTTTGGTCAGTTGTTCCAGCACGCGCAGGCGACCGGTGGCTGAGTCGAGCATGTTCTTCGAATTTGAGACGGCGAATTTGTCCGCATCGATTTGCAGAGACTTGAACATGCCCTTAGCCGCCAGGCGTTCAGCACTGGCCAGGTTGAGTTCCATCTTTCGCATTTCTTGCTCAGCCAGCGCGATTTCACTAAGAATCGTACGGCGTTCGGTCTCGTAAGTACCTTCGAGATATTCCTGTAAGGAAATCTCAGCGGTCCTCACAGCCGCCTTGCTGCTGATAACGACGGCTTCCGCACTCGATACCAAAATGCGTTGAGCCTGCAATTCCGTTTCCAGGGCGGAACTGTCTAGTTCCACTAGTTTGTCGCCCTTTTTGACATAGGTACCTTCATCGATCACCCACAAAATAGGTGTGCCTGAGGTCCCGCGAGTCTTGACTTCGCACAACACGTCGATGTTGCTGCTGCTCTCAACTTCGCCTTCTTCCAAGACGATGTGGTCGAAAGGTCCCCGACTAACGCTCTGCAGCAACGGGCCTTCCATGTTGCCGTCGGTAGCGGGCATGAAAATTCGATATGCCGCATATCCGCCGCCGCCAAACAACGCCAGCAGGGCAATGATGATGGTCATCACACGGCCTGTGCGCCGAGCCGCGGGAATACGGCGTTGGCGGGTGGAATGCACACTCCTGAGGCTACCTGCGTGGTGACACGCTGGGCGATGGTCCATTTTCATAGCTCCACAGAATCGATAACGAAGGGGGTAGGTGGGAACGAACCGCGGGAATGAATTCGACGGGCGGCAATTAGACCGCTGGCAAAATGCACCCTCTAATTCTAGTCGACCTGACAAGCCCCGTCACCTAGAAATTGGTACAACCCGTATAGGCTTTAACCCACTAAAACAGATTAAGTTTCGCACAGCTCCAGATGGTAGACCTCTGGAAAGCTCACTTTGTAACCCTCTGTTTGGCTCCGACCAACTAACCACCACCACCCTTACATGCCCCAACAGCCAGGGACCTGCCTGCGAGAGCGTACCGGTATTGGCACCTGGATAGCGACCATTTCCTACGGTTTTGCGGCACAAACCGGTTCGTCACGTTGTAGTTGATTCTCCGGTGGCAGGAAAAGCGAACGGGGGTGGTTCGCGAAGACTTACCACAACGCCACTGGGTCGGGCCGTCGTCTGAGCCGTCCAACGATAGCATTACTGTGACGAAAGTTTTGGGAGGCGACCCGCGCAGTGTGGGCAGTAGACGAATCGCTCCGCGACTCGTGAAGCACTGCGCTGCCAACTCGTCTGTGCGGCGCACGCACCCTCCCCGAAAAAACAGGCTTATTCGCCTGTTTTTTCGACCCTCCCTCCGGGCCCGAAGGGAGTGTTAGTGCTGCTGCAGCCGAATCTGGTTTGCTCACGTGCTTATCACTTCGCTAATGACCCTTCCGAAGACGTCGGTCAAGCGATCGTCGCGACCTTGATGGAAGTAGGTCAAACGTGTGTGGTCCAGGCCCAGCAAGTGCAAAATTGTGGCGTGTATGTCATGGACGTGCACCCGATCGCTGGTGGCTTCAAATCCAAGTTCGTCGGTTTCCCCGTAGGCCACCCCGCCTTTGACGCCACTGCCGGCCATCCACATCGAGAATCCATACGGGTTGTGATTTCGCCCAGGTTTACCCACGCCTTCGCTAAATGGCATGCGACCGAACTCACCGCCCCACACTACGAGCGTCGAGTCCAACAAGCCGCGATTGGCCAAATCGGTCAGCAGCGCCGCAATCGGTTGATCTGTCTCGAGAGCGTGTCGGCCATGGTTCAACTCTACGCTTTGGTGCGCGTCCCACGTTTCTTCCAAATGGCCTCCACCGGAATACAACTGGATGAAGCGGACGCCACGCTCCACCAGTCGCCGAGCGATCAAACAATTGCGGCCAAACTCAGCGGTTTGGGGCAGATCAACGCCATAGGCCTGAAGGGTTGAAGCCGATTCCTGTCCCAAGTCCACGGCTGGAGGGGCTTCGGCCTGCATGCGAAAAGCCAGTTCGTAGCTGGCCGCACGGGCCGCCAATTCGCTGGCACCCGGACGCGTCGCCCTGTGATCGCGATTCAATTCGGCCAACAAGTCCAATTGTCCACGCTGCTGCTGGCGCGTCACGCCAGAGGGTGGTGCTAAGTCCAGTATCGGGTTGCCAACCGGGCGAAAGAGGGTGCCCTGGAAGGAAGCGGGAATAAAGCCACTGGACCAGTTGGGTTGCCCACCAATGGGACCACCGCGTTTATCTAGCATAACGACGTAACCGGGTAAGTCTTGGTTTTCAGATCCCAATCCGTAGGTTATCCAACTGCCCAGCGAAGGCCGACCGATGATGGGCTTGCCACTGTTCATTTGCACAAGCGCGGAACCGTGCGCATGGGTATCGGTGTAGCACGAACGAATCACTGCCAGTTTGTCGGCATGCTGGCGAGTCTTGGGAAAGAAGTCTGAAATCATCAGTCCGCTTTCGCCGCCTGGCCTGAATGGCCGTACCGCCGGGGCCAGGTAGCCTATGGCTCGACCTCCCGAGTTGATGAACTTCTTATCCGCCGGCATCGACTTGCCAGCGTATTTTTGTAAGGCTGGTTTAAAGTCCCAGGTATCCACCTGACTCGGGCCACCGTTCATCATCAAAAAAATGCAACTCTTGGCTTTTGTGACAAAGTGTGGAGCGCGCGGTGCCAAGGGATTGCCAGTGGCAGACGACGTGGTCGGCTCGGCCGCATAGCCAACTTTGTGAAAGAAACCATCTTGCTCCAGCATGGCGGTGAGCGCGACGCCGGCAAAGCCACCGCCCATTTGCCAGAGAGCTTCGCGGCGGAGCATGCCACATGGATAACGCTGGCTATTTCGATTCGTGTCCAAAGCTCGCATGGTCTTAGTCCACATAGATGAATTCATTGGTATTGAGCAACACGTGACACAGCTCTGTCCAGGCTGGGAGTTCCGCTAATTTCGACTTGGCCACATGAGTACAGGCCAAATCGATTTCATGGGGTAACGGTTCGCGTCCCAACACCAACTTCCAAGCGGTGCGCGCACGCAGCCTGTCATCGCGGCCGGATTCCAGCACTTGCTGGGCAATGGCGCTGCTCTCTGCCCATATCGAGTCGTTGTTCATCAGCGTCAGTGCTTGAGGTGCCACGATCGTCACATCGCGTCGCCCACTGGGTGTCGTCGTATCACAGCAATCAAACACAGTCATTAACGGTACTGCCAGCGAACGTTTGGCAAACATATAGATACTGCGTCGATTTGTTTCACTCGCCGGTGAGGCCTGATACGCTCCACCTTTCATCGATAAACCTTCCAAGGCTTCGTGATTGATCGGCGCTTTAAAGCTCTCACCGCCGGCACGCAAATCCAATCGGCCGCTGACCAGCAGCAGGGAATCTCGCAATGCCTCGGCATCCAAACGGCGACGATGGGCTCGCCAAAGCCATTGGTTAGCCGGATCGCTTACTTCATATTGACTGGCGTACCGATGCTGTGAACTTTGCTGATAAGCTTGGGACATGACCATGTGCTTGATCATGCGTTTGATTTGCCAACCACTCTGAATGAAATCAAGAGCCAGCCAGTCCAACAGTTCGGGATGCGTGGGCAAGTTACCCTGAAATCCAAAGTTGTCGGGAGACCGCATCAGGCCTTCGCCAAATAGATGTTGCCATAAACGATTAACCAGGACCCGCGCGGTCAGCGGATTCTGTCGATCGACGATCCAGTGTGCCAACTGCAATCGCCTCTGAGTGGTCCGGCTGCCCTCAGGTGGAGGCTCAAAGTTGCGAGTCACGGCCGGCATCGCAGTCAAGGAACCGGGCGGTATGACGCCGGCCGGGCGATGCACGTTGCCTTTCTTGAGCAGCTGTAGTTCCGGAGCTTCGCGGCCCAAGTCGGTCCAGCCCAACACATCGAATCCCAATTCTTCTTTGGTCGGACCACCATTCCACTCCCGTTTGCGGTGCGCAACCGGTCCAGCCCAAAATGTCGCCGCAATTCGATAATAGTCGCTCTGCGGAATCGGATCGAACTTGTGGTCATGACACCGCGCACACTTGACCGTCAGCCCTAAGAAGGCCGTCGTCGTGGCGTGCACCATGTCTTCCAGACGTTCGTATTGATACTCCAACGTATCGTTAGGCTCATCATCCCATGTACCTAAGCGCAAGAAGCCTGTGGCTATGACGCTGGAGAGTGAACGATCGGGCAACTCGTCCCCGGCCAATTGCTGGATGACAAATTGATCGTAAGGCATATCGTCATTCAACGCTTGCACGATCCAATCGCGATAACGCCACGCGTGAGGCTTTACTGCATCGCGTTCATAACCATTGGTCTCTGCGAAACGCACCAGGTCTAGCCAGTAACGCCCCCAACGCTCTCCAAATCGTGGACTGGCCAACAAACGATCAACCACTTGCTCGTATGCTCGAGTATCTGATGCCTCCTCAAATTTTTGCAGCTCTTCAAACGTAGGTGGAATGCCAACCAGGTCGTAATAGAGCCTGCGCATAAGCACTCGACGCGACGCCGGCTCAGCCGGCTCCAGGTCATGCGCAGACAAGGCCGCTTGCCAATAAAGATCAATGGGCTGTAAAGTTGAATACAAAGTTGCGTTGGTAGAGAACGATGTCGCTGGCGCTGCAGCTGTTGCTGATGGCTGGCG
>JADLDX010000243.1 GCA_020846515.1 Pirellulaceae bacterium | reverse complement strand
GAGAAAATGGCGTAGCCGATCAAGTGCTCCTGGCACTAGGCATCGAGTTCTTTCTCTTGGATCAAGCGCCACCATCGCGTCGCCGCCACGGAGCCGGTCGTCCGCTGGACAATGATCGCCGCAGCGATTTGGGCTTTGACGTTGAACGAACTCAACGCGACGCCTATGGTCATAGGTTGGATGACGATTTTCGCAATGAAGTCATGCACGCGCTGAGCGAGTGTTCGGTGTCCGTGGCCTCTCATCGTCAGGCCGAAGGGGATCGAACCAAATCGCGTTTCGAGCTGAGCGAATCGAGCCTGGTTACCAGCGCGGACCACGTGATGATCACCAAACATGTTGTCCGGCGTATTGCGGCGCGTTGGAACAAAGCGGCTACGTTTATGCCACTGCCCCAAGCCGGCCGATTGCCCGCCGGAATGCCAACTCAACTTGCTTTGATCCAAAGTGACAACTGTGTGTTGTCCGGTTCAGATTACGCGGGCTTGAGTGAAGTAGGCCTGTATGCCATAGGTGGCATCTTGAAACATGCCGCCGCGCTGACCGCCCTGTCAAACTCGACCACCAATAGCTACGCGAGACTGGGGCTAGGTTTGGGGTTAGGATTGGGAATGGGCGACTACCAGTCATCGTCCAGCACCGGGCGCGTGCCGCGAATCGCTTATTCGCAGAGCGACTTGCGAGCCGCCGTGCGTGTGCCAACCCATCGTAGTAGTAAACACAAATGTTTGGAGTTTCAATTACCCGACGCGATCGGCAACCCCTACTTGACCTTCACGGCGTTGTTGATGGCAGCCATCGATGGCGTGCAAAATAAAATCCAGCCCGGCCCAGCCCTCGACCCCGACCCGTATACGGCAGGTGACGAGTTGCCAACGAGTTATCAACGCGTGCCCGCCAGTCTCTCATCGGCCCTAACCAGGCTGGAAGAAGATGGCGAATTTTTATTGCGTGGAGATGTCTTTACGGCGGAGTTCCTACAAAGCTGGATCGACCACAAGCGACAAGTTGATATCGAGGCGCTGCGTAAGCACCCGCACCCTCATGAGGTGGCTGCCTATTTCGATGCATAGTGCATTAGCTCAAGCCGACGAGTAATCAACCGACGAAATGACGCGAATATTTTTAACTGCATCTAACGAAACGTGCGAAACGATCGCAAAATTCTCGTCTTGACGCGCTGTTGTAACTCATCGCATAATTCACAGCAGCGTATGGATATGGAGGATGTCGACGAAGGCTTTTGCTCTCATTGAAGAGTACGAAAGCAGGCGTTGACAGCCATGCGAAAGGAATCGCCACAAGTCCCTTAGGCAGCGTCGTTTGATCCCGCATCATTCGTACGCGAGGAGGCCTCTGGACTTGTGTAGGACGTGAAAAGTCTTGTCGTACCCGCTGAAAGGATGCGGGAGGATTTCATTTCGATCGAATCCTGTAAAATGGATGCTGGATCGATTTGAAACGACAGGCTTCGAGCGTCACAGGAGTTGACGGTGTCTTTTACCCTTGATGCTGATACCAAAGAGCGCGTCCGCGCCGCAACAGACATTGTTGATTTAGTCAGCAGTTTCGTGGAGTTGCGACGACAGGGACGCAATTTCGTCGCACTTTGTCCATTCCATCGCGACCGTCGACCTAGTCTGCAAGTTAATCCCGAGCGTCAGACCTGGAAGTGCTGGGTTTGCGATGTAGGGGGCGACGTTTTCAATTTCGTCATGCAGCGCGAAGGCTTATCGTTCCCCGACGCGGTACGCATGTTGGCTGAACGCGCGGGTATCAGTATTGAATCACTTGGTGGAGCCCCCAAAAGTGTTGCCGCTGGTAGTGCCGACGACAAACAAACGTTGTTTCGCGTCATGGCCTGGGCCAGCCGCCTGTACCATCAATACTTCACCAAGGCTCCCGAGGCCGCCGTGGCGCGCCAGTACATGGCCGAGCGTGGCATTACGGCCGAGAGCATCGAGAAATTTGAGATCGGTATGGCACCGGAGGGCTGGTCCTTTTTGCTCGACCAGGTTCAACCTGCCGGTTATAGCCCACGGCATTTAGAAGCCACAGGTTTGATCAAACGCGGCGAGCGTGGTCACAACTATGACTTTTTTCGCCAACGCATCATGTTCCCCATCCGCGATTCCCAAAAGCGCGTGATTGCATTCGGCGGTCGACAGTTGCCCGGTGCCACCGAAGGCGGCAAATACATTAACTCGCCTGAGTCGCGCATCTTCACCAAGAACCAGCATCTTTATGGATTAGATGTCGCTCGCGATACCATTCATGAACGCAGACAAGCCATCGTGATGGAAGGCTACACCGATGTCATCGTCGCTCATCAATGCGGCTTGACCAGTTCGGTGGCCGTATTGGGTACCGCCTTGGGTTCCAACCACTTAAAACTTTTGCGACACCTGTGCAACCAGGTGATCCTGCTACTGGATGGCGACGAGGCTGGCCAACGACGATCGGACGAAGTGCTAGAACTGTTTCTCAATGCCCAAATGGACGTACGTGTCCTGACGCTGCCCGACGGACTGGACCCGGCCGATTATTTGTTGGCGCATAGTGCGGATGCATTACTGGATCTAACTCAAGTTGCCCCCGATGCACTTGAGTTCAAGATGCGCCGCGTGTGTGAGGGCTTTGATCCCATTGAAGAGACTCATCGCGCCAACACGGCCATTGAACAAATGCTGACTTTGCTCTCAAGCGTGCCACGGAGCAGCTTGATTGCCGATGACCAGTTTCTACTGCGCCGTAATCAGGTCCTAGCGCGACTGGCGCGACGATTCATGTTGCCTGAAGATGAACTTCGCAACCGACTGCGGCACCTGACCGACAGAGCAGCACAGAACAAACGCGTAGATCCAGCCTCACGATTGGGAACAACTGGTGGTGCGGCCAGTTTGGCCACAAACGCACCGAACAACTTGGGTGATCGACGCCCTGGACGCACCGATTCAGGCTCAGCGCGCGGTCGTGGACTAAATCCGAATTTGCCCAACACGACAACATCTGATCCCGCTTATGAATCAACTTCACCATCGATATCCGAGAATCGCCCAGCCCGACTTGTTCGGCCCGGCGATCTTTCGCCTGTTGAACGCGAGCTTCTCGAGTTGATTATTTCGGCACCCAACCTGGCACCGATGGTGCTCGAACGCGTGCTGCCTGAATGGTTGCAATCAGAAGCCGCGCGTCTGATGTTGCAGGCTTATCACGACTTGGAATTGGAAGGTTATTCGCTGGAGTTCGATAGTGTATTGGTAGCCATGGAGGACCCTTCGCTGAAAAGCCTGATGGTCACGCTCTACGAGCAGGCTCAGGTCAAGCAGCAATTTGTCAAGGACACACCCGAACAGCGTTTGCGCGTGCTGACTCAACGCATGGGGCAGCAGCAAGAAGATGTACAACGTCGACGACAACTTTTGCAACTTGAAGACGGAGGACTGGACGACGAAGCCGAGTTGAACTTGTTGACCGATTTCATTCGACAAGCTCGACAGAGCCATGGATTGGAAGAACGAAATATGATTGAGACCACGAAGGACGATACCCAATTGCGTCCGGGACTGTATGATGATCTGCCCACCGGTACCGCACCTGAAGGGCAGGGGTCATCGGGACCTGCGCAAGCTTGAAAGCAGACTAATTTTTCCCGCGTTTTATCCACATGTGGTTGGTGAGTTTTGCGCATGACTCAGGAGGTTCGAGTCGGGCAAGACACAGGAGCACCAATCACACATCAGAAGGAGTTGAGCTGTGGAATTAATGGATTTCGAAATGCAACAGTTGGTCGCCAAGGCCAAGTCGCAAGGTTATCTAACCTATGAAGACGTCAATCGCTACTTGCCAGACGAAGATGTCAGCAGCGAAAAACTGGATAACTTGCTCGTCGCCTTGGAGCGCATCAACATTGAGTTGATTGACGAACCGCCCACAGCCGCCACGCGGCCTACCGCAGACGATGAGATGCTGACTCTGTCCACGCCGACAGCATCGCAAATGCCCAAGCTGAGCGACGACCCAATTCGTTTGTACCTCAGCCAAATGTCGGATATTCCATTGCTGACGCGGGATGAAGAAATTGCGTTGGCCAAGAAGATCGAAATCACGCGCAAACGTTTTCGTCGCGCCGTCCTGGCCAACGATTATGCCATGCGTCACACGGTGGAACTGCTCCGCAAAGTCCATAAGGGTCAACTGCCATTTGATCGCACGATCAAGGTCTCGCTGACCGAACGCTTGACCAAAGAGCAGATTTCGGCCCGCATGCCACACAACCTGGCCACGCTGGAACAGTTGCTCGAGAAGAAACGTCAAGTCTTCCAGCAGATTGTCCGCAAGAGCACCTCGGGCACTGATAAGAAACTGCTCATTCGCAAGTATGTTCAGCTGCGCGACAAAACGATTATCCTGGCCAGCGAGCTGAGCCTGCGATCGCGGCGTGTCTACCCACTGATGCGTCAACTCGAACAGTATTCACAGCGCATGGAATTGCTGCGGATGCGTATCGAGCAATTGCAGCACGAGGGTAGCCAACCGGCTGAATGCAATCGCCTGCAAACTGAACTACGCCAGTTGATCATGCTGACCCAGGAAAGTCCTCGTAGCCTTAAGAATCGCTGTGACGCCTTCCGAAAACATTTCGAGGAATTTGAGGCGGTCAAGCGTCAACTGTCGCAGGGCAACTTGCGTTTGGTTGTCTCGATTGCCAAGAAATATCGCAATCGCGGCTTGAGCTTCTTGGATTTGATCCAAGAGGGCAACACAGGCTTGATGCGCGCCGTAGACAAATACGAATTCCGTCGTGGCTTTAAGTTCTCCACTTATGCTACCTGGTGGATCCGTCAAGCGATCACGCGCGCTATCGCTGATCAGGCCCGCACGATTCGCATCCCTGTTCACATGATCGACGTGCTCAGTCGCCTGCGCAACATCCAGAAGAAGCTGACTCAGGAGTTGCGTCGCGACCCAACCGTCGAAGAGATCAGCCAGCATACCGAATTGCCCTTGGAAGAAATACGTCGCGTGATGGACATCGGCCGTCACCCGATCAGTCTGGATCGTCCCGTTGGTGAAGGCGAAGACAATAGTTTTGGCGAGTTCATCGAGGACAACGAACACGACAATCCAGTTAAGAACGCGACGAACGGATTGCTGCGCGACAAAATCGAGTTGCTGCTGAAGTCGCTGACCTTCCGTGAACGCGAAATCATCCGGCTACGTTACGGTCTAGCCGATGGCTATTCGTATACGCTGGAAGAAGTGGGCCGCATCTTCAAAGTGACTAGCGAACGTGTGCGTCAGATCGAAGCCAAAGCCGTCATGAAGATGCAAAATCCAGTTCGCGCCAAGCACCTCGAGAGCTTCTTGAAGGCCGTGGCTTGACTATCCCTCCCGCTGCGTAGCAGTGGAGGGGTCGCCTGGCGTCAGCTCAGGCGGGGAGGGGGCCCGCCTCGACTAACCCAAGCATGAAGAACTTC
>JADLDX010000242.1 GCA_020846515.1 Pirellulaceae bacterium | reverse complement strand
TGGTGAAGGTCCACGACCTGACGTTCAATGGTGGTCCAGCGCATTTTTATCGTCTCTCGCTGAAACAAATCGCCAGTGACGCAGCGTTGCCTCAGTATGCATCCACGCACTCGGTCAGCGCTTTCTCATGGCCGCCAGTTGGTTTGGCCGCCACCGCTGCTACCGCCGAAACAGAACCCAACAACGCCCACACCGCAGCCCAGAAAATTACGTTGCCATGCGATATCAGCGGCAGTTTCTATCCGGCAGCCGATGTGGACATGTTTGAGTTCACCGCCACCAAAGGCGATGTCTGGTGGGTCGAAGTGGCATCCGAGCGTTTAGGACGCCCAACCGATCCGGCTATCGTCGTGCAAACGGCGTCCGGTGAAGGCGATCAACGCACCTTCAATGACGTAGTGGAGTTCAGCGACATCGCCAGTCCGGTCAAGACCTCGAGCAATGGCTATGCCTACGATGGCCCGCCTTACAACGGCGGATCATCGGACATTCTTGGCAAGCTAGAAATCAAGCAAGATGGTGTCCATTACCTACAACTAAGCGACCTGTTTGGTGGCACGCGTAAAGATCCCCGAAATGTCTATCGATTGATCATTCGCCGCGCACAGCCCGACTTTGCACTCGTGGCTTGGGGGCTGCACATGGAGCTGCGCAACGGTGACCGCGCCGCACTCTCCAAACCCATTGCGTTGCGTGGTGGTCACACGATGGCCCTGGAGGTTGTCACGGTTCGTCGCGATGGTTTCGAGGGGCCAATTCAACTAGCCATGGAAGGTCTGCCCGCGGGCGTCACGGCCCAAGGCATCACGATTCCAGCCGGGAAAACGCGCGGCATTATGTTGGTCACCGCCGATCAAAACGCTCCTACGTCACTATCCAATGTCAACTTCATCGGCAAAGCCGACATCGCGAGCCAGACAGTCACTCGTGCATGTCGTTTAGCGGAGATGTCTTGGCCAGTGCGCGATGCATGGGGTGAGATACCAACGCCGCGACTGGTCAGCGGCACGCCGATCTCGGTTTCAAATGCTGAATTGGCTCCGCTGACGATCGCACCGAAAGAAAAGAAAGTGATCGAAGTAACAGCTGGGCAAAAGGCGACGATTCCATTGGCCTTCATGCGTCGCACCGACTTTTCGGGCTCGGTAATTCAACTGCGTACCTTCGGCGACACGTTTGAACGTACACCGCAATTCAACGTCCCTATCACGGCTGATGCACACGAAGCGACGCTCGATACCGGGGCACTAAAAACTCCGCCTGGTGAATATGTGGTAGCCTTTTATGGTGGCGCCGTGGCGAAGTATCAAGACAATCCCGCCGCAGTCCTGTCGGCCAAGTCTGCCAAACAAAAGGCTGACGAGGCAGTAACAGCTGCTTCGGCCCAGGTTGATCAAGTGATGACTGCTTTAGCGGCTGCCGCCAGCGACAAGAAGGCTCAATTGGAACAAGATCTGGCCGCTGCCAAGACAAAATTGACACAGGCTCAAGCCAACGCCAAGACTGCAGCCGATAAGTTAACGGCCGCTACCGAACGCGCCACCCCGAAAGACACAGTCGACATAGTCGTCTCGGAACCTGTGACGATCAAAGTCAAATAACCACCACCACACGTGCCGTTACTCAACGTACAAACCTGTCTAAACCTACCTGATTAAAACTGCTCACCAACCGAGGACCTACCCATGAGCGATCCGTTTTATGCATCCAGTGCTCGGCCTGTTTGCAGTGGCCCGTTTAATCTCAACCATTCGGGTCGCCGTGGTTTCTTGCGAATGGGCCTGGCCGGTTTTGCCAGTCTCAGTTTGCCGGGCATCTTGCGCATGCAATCCATCGCCGCGGCCAGTGAGACCGCATCACAGGCCAAGCCGCGCGAGAAGACGGCGGTCATTATGGTTTGGAAACCAGGTGGTTGCTCGCACGTGGATACTTACGATCCCAAGCCCACGGCGACCAGCGATTATCGAGGCCCATTCAGCACGATCCCGACCAAAGTTGCTGGCATGCACTTCACCGAGTTGCTGCCGATGCAGGCCAAGATTGCGGACAAGTTCACTGTGCTGCGTTCCATGCGACAAACCGCTGGTGGACATCCGGCCGGTTCGATGCAAATGCTCTCCGGTGACCCGGACACACGCGACAAACCCAAACCTCGCCTGCCCGATTGGATGACGGTTACCAATTACCTGCGTTCGCAAGAAGGCCCACGGACCAACCCACTACCGGCCTATGTCGGCATCAATCCACCGTTGGAATACAACGGACCGGCTTACCTGGGCGATGCCTACTCGCCGTTTACCGTGCATGGCGATCCTAACTCGCCTACTTTTTCAGTGCCCAATATAGGACTGTCGGATCAAAACGAAGTCCAACGCATTGGTCGTCGCGCTAACTTGCGTCAGAAACTGGACACGTTGACTCGTTCGTTTGATCAACTGGGTGAACTTGGTGCGCTAGACCAATTCGAAGAGCAAGCGCTGACTCTGCTGACCAATCCCAAGACTCGCGATGCGTTTGACTTAACGAAGGAAGATGACCGCACCCGCGATCGCTACGGTCGAAATGCCTGGGGCCAGCAATTGCTCATGGCGCGCCGACTGGTCGAAGCTGGCGTGGAAGTGATGACGACCAGCCTGTCGGGACCTTTGTGTGGTCGCGTGCAAAACTGGGATGATCATGCTGTTAATCACCATGTGTTTGACGCCTTGCGTTTCCGTGCGGCCGCCTATGATCAGGCTGTATCGGCTTTGATTGAAGACATTTACGAACGTGGTCTGGATAAACGGGTCTTGGTCGTGGTCACGGGCGAGTTTGGACGTACGCCGAAGATCGAATACTCGCCTAGTACCGGAGCCGGTAACGCGAGCGGTCCAGCGGGTACCCAGCAACCTGGTCGCGATCACTGGCCGCGTGCCTTCTCGAACATTTGGGCCGGTGGCGGCATTGAAACCGGTCGTTGCATTGGCGCGACGGACAAACGTGGTGAAGATGTCACCGAACGCATCTGCAATGCGGAAGATTTCTTGGCGACGATTTATCATCACCTGGGAATCGACGCCGCGCATACGTTCCTAAAGGACTTCAATGGTCGCCCCACACCGATCGTCGACCGTGGCCATCCCATCCAGGAACTGATTCGGGCTTAGATCCGATCCTACAGCGGTCGACCTGTGTGGTTATAATGGACTGAACTTTCCAGCCAACAACTCCACCGGTCAAGACTTCCATGAATGCAAACGACCTTCTGAGACGCACCTTTCTTAGGCAAGGTGCGTTTGGCGGCATTGGTTCGCTGGCCCTGGCCAGTCTGCTACAGCAAGACAACGCCCTGAGCGCAGAGCAAGGGGCGATTAAGCCGCTGGTCCAGCATCATGCGCCGCGCATCAAACGCGTCATTTGGTTGACGATGGCCGGTGGGCCTTCGCATTTGGAAACATTCGACTACAAGCCCGAGTTAGGTAAGCGTGACGGCCAGCCGATGCCGGAGAGCATGACCAAGGGTCAGCAAATTGCTCAGTTGCAAGGCCAGCCACTTAAGTGCTTCGGTCCGCAGACCAAATTCAAAAAGTTTGGCCAGAACGGTACAGAAATCAGCGACTTGTTTCCGGAGATCGGATCGGTCGTCGACGATATCTGTTTTATTCGATCGATGACGACCGACGCCATCAATCATGACCCGGCCCATATGTTCATGAATACCGGTTCGCAGATCGCCGGTCGACCTTCGATGGGGGCTTGGGTGCTCTATGGTCTCGGCTCAGAGGCTGTTGACCTGCCCGGCTTTGTCGTACTCACTTCGCTGGGCAAGGGTGGTCAGAACCAACCGATCGCCGCTCGACAATGGTCCAGCGGATTTCTACCGTCGCGTTATCAAGGCGTGCATCTGCGCGGCAAGGGCGAACCGGTCATGTACTTGGGCAGCCCGCCAGGTGTCAATCGCGATGAACAAAAGTCGCTCGTCGAGACGATCAATGCCCTGAACAGCCAGCGACAACAGTTCACGGCTGATCCTGAAATCACGACTCGGATTGCGCAGTACGAGATGGCCTTCCAGATGCAAGACAGCATTCCACGCCTGATGGATGCCGGCGGAGAAGGGCAGGGGGTCTTTGATCTGTATGGCTGTCAGGTTGGTGATGGTTCATTCGCCGCCAACTGCTTATTGGCGCGGCGATTGGCGGAACGTGGTGTGCGTTTTATTCAGCTGTACCACAAAGATTGGGACCATCATGGTGGCGTCAAGAATGGAGTCGAACTGAAGGCGCAAGAGATCGATCGTCCGTGCGCAGCCTTGATCAAGGACCTCAAGGCACGCGGGATGTGGGACGACACGCTGATCGTTTGGGCTGGTGAGTTCGGACGCACACCGATGTCGCAAGGTGGCAGTGGTCGAGACCATCACAACAAAGGCTTTACCATTTGGCTGAGCGGTGGTTGTGTCAAAGGTGGTCTCAGTTATGGTCAAACCGACGAACTGGGATATGCCGCCGTAGAAAACGTCGTCAGCGTACACGATCTGCACGCGACCATGCTGCATCTATTTGGCATCGACCACGCCAAGTTCTCCATCAAGTTCCAGGGCCTGGACGCGAGGTTGTCCGGAGTCGAACCATGCCGAGTCCTGCAAGACGTGCTGGCCTAACTCCGTAAACGCTCGTAGCCGCTTCGCTCCGCGAGGCGGCCTCACAATTCGTGATCAAAGATTCGATACGTGCCGTGGCCGCTCGTGGCCGCTTCGCTCCGCGAGGCGGTCTTATAATTCGAGATTAAAGATCAATGCGTGTTGGTCGGTTTATCCTGGACATGGCTTAGCCCTTGAAGGGCTAAGACACTCTAATTGGGGGTTCAGTAGCGCAATCGTCTCAACTAAAGTTAGACCAATGGATACTAGCTGCTGCCCCATGCGATTAGTCCCCCCTCAACTAATTTCTTGAGAAACGACCCATGCTATTCCGTCGGGCACGTCGCAATGAAGCGACAGCAGTGGCAGCTGTACGCCGAACAGCCTTGCAGTTCGAGCCGCTTGAAAACCGTTTCCCGCTGGACGGTTCTCATCCTACCGTTGCCATTGAGTGGTCGTTGCCGCAACCTACTGAACATTCTGCATTGCAAATAGCCGCTCTGGGCGATTCGCAGACCACCGAAATCGATAACTCCTACGTACCTCCCCTTCGCCAGCATCTGTCATCGGATCGCTATTCGATCAGCATCTTCGCGCAAGGTGGTTACAGGGTAAATGATGTCCGCAATCTTTGGGTTAGCCAAGTCAAAGACGCTGATTATGACCTAGCTGTCATCTTCGCTGGCATCAATGATGTGGCCGCTACGGACCAAACGGCCCAATCGATCTTTGTTGGCCTGCAGACAATGTTCAACGAAGCGCTCGCGCGTGGCATGCAAGTCGTGACGGTTGGCGTCACTCCCTGGTCCCAAAATGAAGCATCCACTGCTATCAAGAGATCGACCACCGTTGAATTAAACGCCTTGATGGCACAGTACGTTGCCGACCACCCAGCGAACATGCGTTTTATTGATGCGTATGCTGAGCTGAGTGCCGAACAAGACACTCAGCGGTTGGCGACGCGTTATGACTCGGGGGACGGTTTGCATTTGTCTGTCGCTGGTGATCGGCGACTGGCGACCTTGGTGGCCGAGGCCATTGAGAGCCTGCGACAACCGGTTGAGCAAGCGGCCGCTGTT
The DNA here is from genome assembly GCA_020846515.1 of Pirellulaceae bacterium. Classification (GTDB taxonomy): domain Bacteria; phylum Planctomycetota; class Planctomycetia; order Pirellulales; family Pirellulaceae; genus Aureliella. Next base: position 948 of record JADLDX010000242.1, on the reverse strand, counting down.
GACCTGCTCTTTAGCGAGCCCGTGACTGAACTGTTGGCGTCTGATTTTCAGTTAACGCTCGATGGTCAACCGGCCTCATTTCAACTTTTGCCCATCTCATCTACGACACTGCGTTTGGAATTTGCTTTGAGCAGTGGCCAGCAGAACCAAGTGGAACTAGCCCTGTCACCAGCCACCACGGTGTCGGACTTGACCGGTAACCTACTGACCGGTGCTACCGCCTGGTCGGTCGCTAGCGATCAGTTATCGCCTCAGGCCAGCCTATCGCTGGACGTACCCGCTGTCAGCGCGGATACCGTCACTCAGATAACCGTCGACTTTTCGGAACCCATCGAAGCGCTCGATATCGGTGACTTCCAACTCATCGGCCCCGAAGGGAGTATTGATCTCCAATCGGCCGTTCTGACGGCCATGGATGCCGATAGTTATGCGCTGTCTCTGGACAATCTGGCCCAAGCTCCGGGCAGTTATCGACTGATCCTGGCCGCCGGTTCAAGCCAGATAAAAGATCTCCATGCCAACCCGCTCGAACGATCCTCAGTGGTAGATTGGGTTCGTTTACCGAGCGCCGTTACTACCAGCGCTGGTCTGGTCACGTTTCCTGGGACCAATGGGTTGGAAACGATCGAGCTGAACATTCATGCGGAGACGATCGAGTACTGGATCAATGGCATGATGATGGAGCACTCGCTACAGGATGTGGAACGCGTGGTGCTCACACCGCTTGGTGGTCGAGATATTGTGGCTATTCAGTGGATGAGGGATTCGAATGGCGATGGTGGGGAGCCGGTCAACGCGCCCCTGATTATAGAAGCCTTATCCAGTGACTCAATCGATACGATCTCGCTCTTTGGTACGGAAGGCGACGATGGCGTTAGTGCTGCGCCGCTGAACGTCACGCTTAGCAACAATTGGTTCACCGCCTCGGCCGTGGGCTTCACACGTGTC
>JADLDX010000241.1 GCA_020846515.1 Pirellulaceae bacterium | reverse complement strand
TACATGCCGCGGTCAGAAGATGGTGATACCAGCGATGGTTGGTATTCGTTCTTCACCGATTTGCGAGGCAAGATCGTCGGTTCGAGCGATCCCGATATCTTGGAAGTGGGCCTACAAGCTCATCTGCCGCGGGGTCACCGCAAACTCAGTCCTGGTAGTTCGACCAGCAGCTACGCAACGGTGGAAGGCAATGAATCGGCGATCTTTTCGGCCATGTCGGATGGCTACTTGGATTTCCCAGGCCTTGGCTGGAGTTCCCATCTGATCGTCCCAAGCAACGACATCTTTGCCAGCGAGTCGAATTGTCAGATCAACGGCATCAGCCCAGACGAACTTATGCGTTCGCGCTTGATTCCTGAAATCAACAAAGAGACGTATGTCAAAGTCCAGGATGACAAACAATCGATCAAGCTGATTTCGCTCAACGGTATTGTGTTTGCCTCGAAACTAGGTAAGCGTGGCGTTGCGCTCGGGCCAGTCTTTGAACAGATCACCGAGACCGGTGATTTTGCGACCAGCAAGATGGAGGAGTTGCTGCGCGAGATGGCCTTTGGTGAGTTGCGTTTGAATTTGCAAACCCTCGAGACCTTTTCCAAACAAGCTATCGACCTGATCGATCGTAACCTGTTCGAACGCTCGGCCGCCATTCGTTGGTGGGCGACCGACAAGTTCTTCTGGAAGGCATTGGCCGATCCGACGGATGAGAACATGCAGGCAGCCGGCCGTCGACTGCGCGACATCAACGGCAGCTATGCCATGTATCGCAACCTGGTGCTCTCTAGCCGCATGGGACGTATCCTGGCGGCCTCCAACCCGGAACTGATTCCGGATATTCGCGACGCGCGGGTAGCCGACCACTTATGGTTCACTAAGGCGATGCGCAGCAAGAACGTGGGAGATTATGCAGTACAAGATGTCGGCGCTACGGATCTCGAACGCGGTTCTCGCAGTTCGCTGATCTTCTCCGGCGCTGTGCGCGAAAATGGTTCGCGTACTGGTGAAGTTATTGGTGTTTTGGGTAGCCTGTTCGATTGGGTAACCGAATCGGGCAAGATTCTCAAGACATGTTTGCCGAAGGATCGCCATGGTAAACGTATCCAAGGTTGCGTGGCCTTTTACGCCAGTCGCGACTTCGAAGTTATCGAATCCTCAGACGCGCAAGTGATTCCAATCGGCAGTATCCCCGACCTACCCGTCGAACATCGCGAGTTAGCGGCGGGTCAGTCAGCATCGGGAGTCTTTCGTCTGGGTGACAGTGTTTACATCATGGGTTCGTCGCGAAGTAAAGGTTATCGAGAGTATCAAGGCTTGGGCTGGTCAGCCCACATCCTGCGACCTCTGTTTTAGCCCGCATCACACTTTGCCTGGCCTACGTTCCAACACCAATTTGACTTCGAATTTCCAAGGAGAAACAGTATGTCGACTACCAATGAAACTTGCCCAATGAAGATTTGTTGCAATCCCAAAGGCCCCATTATTGTCGAAGGCGAATGCAATATCGTCGACAAATATGGTCGTCCCCTGTGTGCTGATAAACGCAAAAAAACGCACGTACTCTGTGGCTGCGGGCAATCGCTGAACAAACCATTCTGCGATGGCAAACACAACAAAGCCGGTGATGACTCCGACGATGATGTTGCCAACTAAATGACGCGATTACCAAGAGCAGTGATGCTTCACCTATCGAGCAAGGGGACACAATGAGCACGAGCATGGACCGATTGATTCAGTCAAGACAGCACTCTTCCAGGATACAGCAGCTGGTAACGGTGTGGCTGGCCACCGCCCAATCATCCACCGAATTGAAACCACTGCTGGCAAATTGGTCGCCAACGATCCGATCGATTGCCGCAGAGGCTACTTTCCTGGGCTTTCCGAAGACAATTCGATTGTGCCGCGTCTTGTTGGCCACGCTAGAATGCGCTCTGGCCAGCGATGGCCCACTTTCGACCAAACAACAACAAGCCATCACCATCGCACTGAACGGCCTGGGAATTCTCGTCGCCACGCCCTCTGCCGATTCGGTCGATGTATCAGCGATCGTGCGCCGACTGAGTAGTGATTTCCAATTGACGGACACCACCGTCAATACTCCCCTGAAAGGCCTGGTGCACGACCACATCATGTCGCCATCAGACGTCAGTTCAGCCAGCACCACTTCAGAACATCGCGATATGGATGTTTATTTGAACTCGCGACTGGATTCGCTGGACCGTTGTTATGAAGAAGAGACCTGGATTGTTACTCAATTGGCTGGTCTGGCAGAAGACCTGGCCAGTGGCACGCACAGTCAGCGACCAGCTAGTCGATTGATGGCAGTGCTGAAGAGCCACAAGATTTTCCACCAGGTCGATCGAGTCTGTTTGGCAGGGCGAGTAGCTGAAGCCAATCAGTTGGTGGTGGTTGATTCGGCGGCCAGCGAGCGTTGCCAGACGAACTCACTGAAGACTGGATACTCTTGCTTCGTCAATCCCGAAGGTTCGCTGTTCAAAATGCGACCTGGCACGATGCGCATCTTCGATGACTCGGAGCGAGTATTGGCGGCCTTCTCGCACCAAAACAAACCGGCTCAACGCTCAATCGCTTTGATTGCCGACATGGGTCTGCGCAGCGGACTTTGCCTGGCCATTGGCCGCGGTGCGGACATTCAGGGTTTCCTCTTCTTGAATTCTTGCCAGCAGGATCTCTTTGGCGACATCACTGTGAATTTTGCCCCCCTGCTCTCTTTGCTGGGCCTGGTGGCAACCATTGCGCTGGATGCCAACGGTTTTCATCGGACAGTAGGCAAAGGCAGCAGCATTGACCGAGACGTGCCACATTGCTCGACATTGTTCGTAGCCTCTGAATTCAAACAGCATGTCAGCCAGGCCATTCAACGTCGCATCGGTCCAGATTTCAAAGCCAACGTGACGGTCTCGGTCAACGCGCAGGATGCCAGTTTTCTGTATCTACCAGCGCGCGTGGCGGGCACGTTAGCTGAAATCGTTCTGCGTTTGAACTTACTGCATGTCAGCCAATCGGCAGACTTGCATTTCGAAGTCGAATGCCACGACGAGCAAGTTCAAGTCCGGGTTCTCCATCGCCGTAACCTGCCAAACCTTCCGGTTCAGGAATGGTTGAACGCCAACATCCAGTTGCTCAACGCCAACCTGATCAATACTCCGCTCAAGATTCAGGCGGATGAGACCTATGCGATGCTCGTCTTCCCGATCGAACCTGTCTTGACCAGCCACCAGGACCTGCACTACAGCATCGTGTACTAGGCACTGGACTAGGCACTGGACTAGGCACATGTACTTGTCGCAACCTGACCTAAGCACTTCGATACGTCCGAATCGGGATTAAGGCGTGCGGGTAGGTCAGGTAGCGGGCTCGATAGTTCATTCAGCAGCCGGGCTTAGGTTCGGCCGCTTCGTCGGCTTGGTCTAACTGAGGAGCCACTTCGGCCAGTTGCTCGGCGGGTGATTCGTGGTTGCCATGCAGGTCATGATGATGCACCGGCAGTGGCTCGGGGGAATCCAGATCCACTGCTAAATCGTCTGGCTCCAGCAGATCGTGATTATCGGTAGCGGGTGTTTGCATGGGTTCTACAATGCATTGTCCCTCCCAACCCAGTTCGACCAAATCGATCGGTCTCGCCCAACGGGCTTGTGAACCAAACAGGGGTTGCTGACAAATGGGGCAGGCGGGCGCGTCGCTATCGGGAAAACTGCGCGGCGAGTGCAAATCGGGCGACATCCACATCGTTTCGCAGTCATCACACATCACGTAACCGTGTAATGGCTGGCCATCATCGCCGCCCTGGCACACGCGAACTCGCCTCAGTCCACACTGGCAAACGGGGCAGTTCCCCGCATAGATCCAGGCTTCACCAATACTCGACATCATAGACTATCACCACAAGTTGTATACGCTTGAGATTGCCCGGGCCAATTCGATCCTCCGGGCGAACCATCGCCGGAAAGCCCTTAATACTTTACATGTCAGGTAAATTGCTTTACTTATCAACTAAATTGATTTGCACATCAAGTAAATTTACTGGACATGCAAAGCGCTTGCACCGCAAAGGCTAAAAGGGAAAAGCCGTTATGAAACGCGAATCCTCGACGACCAGCCTCAATCGCTTGGCGGGCGGATGCCCGGCGCGGCCGCCCTCTCTGCCACCGATGAAACCGATGGGTTTATCGAACGGTGCTTCATAAACCGTGCGACCATCCTCGACTTGCTTGCGCACACCTTTCGCACCGCGCTGCCCGCGCGCGTAGGCATCGTCGATCCACTTCAAGGCTTGAGACATATCTCCATCAAAAACACCGTGTTTTCCCGGGCGATCAGGCATATCACGCAGATGTCGTTCCAAATGTTTCAGCCGATGACCTTCTTCGCTGCCAGGCGAGTACTGCAAGCCGGCTTTGGAAACATAACGCTCGCGACCAGTCTCTTTCAGAATTCCATACAGCAAATCGCGATCCGCAGCCCCTTGGGACTCACCCGCTGACTTGGCAACCGATGGCGCGGACGAACTGGCTGTCTTCGAATTGCTCGTCCCCGAAGGCTGTCCATCAACGCTTTTAGACTCGCTCGATTTCTCGGCCGGCTTCGCTGCCGGCTTCACTGGCGATTTGGCTGATGAGTTCGCTGACGGCTTCTCGGTGACTGCCTTCGAATTGGTACCAGACGACTGTGTGCGGGCTGACTCAGTGTCAGATGACTCAGTGCCAGATGACTCAGGGTTAGATGAGTCAGGGTTAGATGAGTCAATGGCAACGGTAGGCGGTGCGGAACCAGTGTCCGAATTCTGCTTTTGAGCAGCCGTTTTGCCCTTAGGCTTAGCCTCAGGTTCGCCCAATAGTTGGGCGATCGACGGCAGGCTCCAACCCAAACGGCTATTGACGATCGGCTGGACAATCGCATACGTCACCAGCATCACCAATAACGCCACAGCCCACTTTACGGGCAATTTTCGCAGCATCTGCTGCGTGGAAGCTCGGCTCATTACAGACCTTCACTTGATACAACTTCACGACCAGCGCGCGTTCCCAGCCAGCTGTAAACCTGACGATCTATTGTCACGGACAATATGCCCACATGGCCGTCACCGAATACAAACTGCACACCACCAGGATGATGACTGGCAAAGCATATCTCTTTTTCGTCGACTTGTAGCGTGGGGGCGTCAAAGTTATTCATGCTGACACCCGTCGAACCCATGGCTTCCGAGGCTTCGGCCAGCCAATGGGCATGATTGCCCGCAATATCACCAGTGCCTATATACCAATGATCCACGATCTGACCTACACCTGACAAGTCGCTGCCATAAACCTTGGCAGAGAACAGGCATTCACCCACAACGACCGTTTGCGAGGTACCGTCCGTTAAACTAGCCATATGCGTTTGGCTATTGACGAACATCGCACCATCTTGATCACGATGGCCGATGTTCTCCAGAACTTGACCATAGTCGCGCGTGGCCGTGCCGCTGCCAACGACCAGGTAGTTACAAGGCACACGATTGGATACTCCTTGCACATTGACGTGCTGGGGCGTATTGCTGCTAGGACATCGAAAGCACGCCAGGTATGTGGCGCAGGCGCGGCCATTGGGTTGGTTGCCATCCATAAACGGCAAGCGAAAGTCGATCGAATCATACAGTGGCTTTTGCTCCAATTGGGGCAACAGATGTGCCGACCAGAGCGATCGATTGGGATAAACCACACCTGGCGGAAAGCGACGCATGGCATCGTGATACTGATGAACGGCCAGTCCTAGTTGATGCAGGTTGTTGGCACATTGAATTCGCCGAGCCGCCTCGCGCGCCGCTTGGACTGCTGGCAGCAAGAGGCCAAGTACAATGCCCACGATGGAAATCACCGCCAGAATCTCGACCAGAGTAAACGCACGCGTTCTTCTGTGGACCATGACGCACCTGCCCCTAGACAATTGGCGTTGGTTAACGAACAACACCACCTATGCTTGCTCGCCAGCGCACCATTGTAACCCACCCGCGTATACGATGGGTGCAAGCAAACAGGCCTGACTTTCCATGAGCTTGCCATAAGCTTTTCTTGAATCGAAGCCACAAGATTCATAGGTGAAGATCAGGGACGATTCGGGTTTACAGTTGCTTCCGCGGATCGGTTGCCGAAATGATGTCGCTGATACCGGTTTGATTGAAGCCTTTGTAACCGTCCCAACGTTGGAGTAACTCGAGATGGGAACCGATTGCACCCTGACGTCGAAAGCCTTCGGCCTGCTCAGGTGTGATCCAGCCTTGGACCAAAGCTCGGCTCAAGGCTTCTTCCGCGACTGGCCAGCGTTGGCCTTCGGTGAACGCCTGACGCAGATAGGGCAAATCAGTAAACGGTTTCATCGTGCCCACACCTTGTTGTGCTAATTGACTCCGCGCTTGCTCAAAGTCGAATTGGCACTCGAGGTGATGCATGCCTGCTGCCAGAAAGGCCTCGCCGTGCAGTGCGCACCACAGTCCAACCGTACCCAGCGTCGCACGTGGCGGCAATGGCTCATGCGCAAAGTCTTGCAGCACTTCGTCGGGGGCCAAATCTACATCAGCAAAGATGACAATGCCGCAATTGGGTTGCTCTAGTACCTGCGCGCCCCAACCGGCTTGACGTCCTGCGTAAAAACGCTCGCGACACTGGAAGCCCATGAGCTCCAAGATTGACATCAAATGCGTAAAAGCCTGGCGGCTGCTGCGATACGTGTGGTGATCGTGGTTAGCCCATCCCAAACCTAACCGATCCTGACGCAGACGCTGCATAGCACCTGCATCATTGCGAGACTGCCAATAGGCTCGTTCTGCCTCAAAGAACAAGTCGCACGTGCGTTCACGACCTATTTCCAACATGGACGCTTCGATCAGTTGGCGGGCGTGGGCAAAGCCTTCCTCGATGGTATCAAACCGGCGACGACGCAACAGCAAACGTTCTCGATGGTGCGCCACACACCCCTGAATTTCTACCGAAGCATCTTCCACTTGCCAACCTTGATAGCCATGTCGCTCGATGATCCAGCACTCAAGGTTCGGATGGCAATCCACACAGGCTTTGCGCAGAGCGGAACCGGGGTTGCCAAAGACTTGGCAGCGAGAGTCCAAACCGTTGGCCAACAAGAACTGAGGCACCGATTCGACCTTGATGGCCACTAGTTGCTTGCCATAATCCAAAACCAGTGCGGGCAATTGCGCTTGTGGGTGTCGATAGAGCGGATAGGGCTGGGTCGTGTCTTTAACGAAGCCGGCTGCCATCAATTCCGCCGGGCTGGCCGGTGTGCTCACGCGATCAATCCAGTCGGCCAGCCGGGTGCCGGTTTCATTGAGCATGCGCTGGGACAAATGGTCCAAAAACTGGCTTTCGCGGCACAATCCCTCCAGTGCAGTAGAAACTAAACTGCACGCTTCGGGATGTGTTTCCCATTTTGGATCATGAGCCTGAGCCACTGATGTCATATTCAAAACTCCACTGTGTGGGTAAGCAGCCCTGACGCCTGTCGATCAATTATAGGCGCGCCAATCCCAACAGCCATCGATTAATGCCTTCTACGGGCACGGTTTCCCATTTGGCCGGTACCAATTCAGGTGCTGGCATTTCCAAGGCTGGAAAGCCCAATTCTTGCAACTGTTTAAGCAAGTCGGCATAGGTCTCTTGCGGTCCGACCATCATAAAGTGCAAGGAATCGCTGGGCGAGTTTTCGCGCGCCAGCTTGGCATTCTCCAACGGTGTCCCCAGAGTGACCACGCCGCTGATCTTGCCTTTGGAAGCCCGCGCAGCCACCAGTGCCAGACGCCCGCCCACGCCTTGGCCACCCACGACGGTACGCGCCGCTTCCAAGCTGCGTTTCTCATCCACTTGGCTGCGCACGCGTTCCACTAACTCTATCTCTTCGGATGACCAACGACTCTTATTGCCCGATTGGATAACGGCCAC
>JADLDX010000240.1 GCA_020846515.1 Pirellulaceae bacterium | reverse complement strand
TTTGGCCATACTTTGACTGAAGAGATCGTCGCGGATAACGATTCCAACTGCGATCACAAAATCGACCTGAGCGTCGATCGCCCGATCGAACCGTTGGTGCAAACGCACTAGGTAACACATCATGATTAGCTGGTTGAGAAAAAGAGCGGAAGTCAAGTGGACTCGCCGAACGACCTGGACGCCCTTGTTGTTGAATCAACGACAACTGCAGAGGGTCTTGGCCAAAGAACGCTTGCGTGCTGACCGTGAGGAAAGCTGTTTCGGCCTGATTATCCTGCGCGTAGTAGACTTGCGAAATGTGCGCGGCACTTCGCTCAAGTTGGCTAAGCTGCTTCATCGTCGTCTGCGTGAAACCGACGAAAAGGGTCACCTGAACTACGGCCGCATAGGTGTCGTCTTGCCAGCCACGGGCGAAGTCGGCACGCAACTGGTGTTGGCGGACATATTGCGATTGGCGGCTGAAGCCAAGTTACCCATTGAGGGTGAAGCCTTTGTTTATCCAGAGCGTCCACGCCGATTCGACGACAAGTCCAATGATTCATCCATGGACGACACGGTCGAAGTATTGAGCGATCAAACCGCAAGCGATAGCTTTCAACCGCAGCCATCGGACAGCATTAAGGTAGCGGCTTTACCAACAGCTATGTTGGTGTCAGCCTATCCAACCTGGAAACGCCTGGTCGATATTTTGGGCGCCTCGTTTGGGCTGCTGATAAGCTTGCCCTTCATACTACTGGCCGCAGCCATTATTCGCTTAACTAGCCCCGGACCTGCTTTTTTTGCGCAGCGCCGCATCGGTTACTTGGGGCGTCCGTTTTGGATTTTCAAGTTACGAACGATGATCGCCAATGCAGAATTGCTTCAAGAAGAGTTACTGGAACGCAATGAGCGCGACGGGCCAGCTTTCAAGATGCGTCATGACCCGCGCATTACTCGCGTGGGACGTATTTTGCGATCGACTGGGCTGGATGAATTGCCCCAGCTGTTCAATGTCTTTATCGGAGACATGTCGCTGGTTGGCCCACGACCATTACCGGTTTCAGAAGCCGAACAGTGCGAGCCCTGGCAGCGTGCGCGCATGCATACGAAGCCTGGTTTGACCTGCTTCTGGCAATTGGCTAAATCGCGAAAGATGAGCTTCGTCGAGTGGATGCGATTGGATATGCGTTACGCGCGAGCTCGCAATCTATGGCTGGATCTGAAGTTGATCGTCAACACATTCACGGCAGTCGTACTTGGTCGCGTTGGGCACTAAAGCCCACCAACGGAGCGAGCGCCGTGTCTTCGATGTCCGCACAACAAAGTGAAGAGTATCGACCAACGTGGCTGCCTGCCTGGGCGGCAACGCGTTGGGCTCGCGTCTCCGGTCCATTGGCCACATTGGGCGCATCGCTCGGAGCCTTTGCCTTCTTTGCCCTACAAGGCATTTTGCTCGCGCGATTGCTAGGCCCTGAGATGCGTGGTGCATTTGCGGCCGCCATACTGTTCCCACAGACGCTGCTCTATCTTGGATTACTTGGTGCACCGGAGCTGTTTGCCGGTTACGCTGCCCGAGGTGCACGCGATGCACCGCTGCGGCGTAGCGCGGCCCATTATGGCTTTGTTGCTGGACTGTTTTCACTTGCGCTTTGTCTGGTTTTAGATTTCGCCTTCATTCGCGCCGAATTCCGTTGGGTACTCCCGTTGGCTTGCCTGTGCGCGCTAAGTCTGCCGCTACAGCAAATTCGATTGGCCGTGCAAGCCGTCGACCATGGGCAGCGCAAGTTATCGCGTTACAACCAAGGTCGTTTATTCGCAGCGGCCGCTTTTCCGCTGGTGCTAAGCGTAGCCATCGCTGCTGGTATTCATAGCTTCGCGGCTATCTGCTGGCTGTTCGTCATCAGTCAAGCTCTAGCCTTACTGCTGGCACAGCGTGGCATGAGTGAGTCGTGGCGCGGTGACCTACAGGTACCAGTGCCGCAAGCTATGAAAGAAGCACGCCCCCTGATCGCAGCCTGGCTAGCCAGTGAACTACTCGAACGCATCGATATGTGCTTGATGCTGGCGCTGGTTAGTAATCAAGCCTCATTGGGGTATTACGCCGCCGCGACGCCCATCGCTGCACTCCTGATCATCGTGCCCAATGCCGCCAGTTTGTATGCCTTTAATCTTGGAGCTCGGAGCGACGAAATCCCGAAACTCGGAGCGGTGTGGCAACTGCTGGTGACCGGATTGGTGATTCAAATTGTTAGTGCGGCGGCTCTGGCCGTTATGCTGCCCTATCTGGTGCCGATGTTCTATGGCGATAAGTTCGGGCCCACCGTGACGTATGCCTGGCTGCTGCTACCAGCCGGCATGTTTCGCGGCTTATTGCAAGCGATCGACGGTTACCTACGCGCTCGCGGTAAGGCCTACATTGGTGTAGCTACGCGATTGACAAGCCTGGCAATCCTCATAATCGTTGCTATCGGCGCACGCGGATGGCTGGAGCAACACGCATGGGATGCGGCCTATGCGATTCCCATTGGATTAAGCCTCGCTTTAGGCTTCTGTTTCGTCGTTATGTCCGTCGTAATGCTCGCTGACGTCTGGCGGCATCATACCCCCAAAACAACAAACGACCCCAAATAGCCTCTTGCCGATGCTTCTTAAAAGGACCGTGAACTAGACTTCATAACCAACCATACACGCCGATTCCTTGTGCCATTGTTTTGAACTTTTTTGTGAACCTTGCTGCGGAGTTCACTAGC